>JAAZGG010000011.1 GCA_012511355.1 bacterium
AACCAGACCTTGAAATTCGGCAACACTAAAGTGTTCTTTGATAGTTTTTATATCAAAAAGATGATGGGGAACTTCTTTTCTTTCTTGCTCACTAACTTTGGCGGTCCCAATATTCATTTCTCGATAAACTTGCATAGAGTCGCCGTTTATTATTTCACCGTTATACTTTTTGGCTAAATTAATAGCTAATTCGCTTTTGCCTACCGCTGTTGGACCACAAATAACTAAAACCTTTTCCATTTACATAACCCGATTGAATAATTTTTCAAGTTCATAAATTGAGTAGAAAATCATCACTGGACGTCCATGAGGACAGCAATGAGGGTTTTGGCACAAAATCAAGCGGTCCAATAGTTCTTGTTGTTCATCAATTGTTAGTCTTCGGTTGGCTTTGAGCGAAACCTTACAGGCGATTGTCGCTACGGCGTGTTCTCTTAAAGCCATAATGTCTATATTTTTATCAGCCAAAACTTGTTCTAAGACTCCGTTTATATAAAGACTTGCTTCTTCTTGGCTCAACCAAAGAGGAATTTCAGTGACTCTAATAGCGTTGTTGCCAAAGACTTCCGCTTTGATTCCAGCTTCTTCTAATAGTTCTAATTTATCTTTAACTATTTGGATTTCTCGATAACTCAATTCAATTACTTGCGGGACTAAAAGACTTATTTTGGTTTTACTCTTGCTTAATTCTTGATAATATTTCTCAAAATTAATCCGTTCCATCGCAGCGTGTTGATCAATTAAATAAAAACCATCTACACTTTCAGCTACGATATATGTGCCATGTATTTGTCCAATTGGCCGCAGCCGATTAAGTTGAGGTCTTTGCTCTTCTTCAAGTTTTTCTTCGCTTTCTTTTAATTCCCATGTTTTTTCCTTTTTTGACAGGTCTTGAAATATTGTTTTCCCTTCCTCTAATATTTTTCTTAAATCCTCTTCATCTAAACTCAATTGAGGTTGCGGGGTTTTTTCTTTTTTCTCAACATTTACTTTGGGAATCATGCTTGTTTCCAAAAGAACTTTACGAACATTTTCCTTAATCAATTTATAAAGACTGTCATCCATTGAGAGCCGAACTTCTCGTTTGGTGGGGTGAACATTAACGTCAACTAACCTTGGATCTGTTTTGATATTTAAAACCGCAACAGGATAACGGTTAACTGGTAAATAGTTCTGATAGGCTTCAATTAAAACGCTTTGAATGGCAGGAATTCTTACGGTTCTTGAATTAAGGGTAAAGTTCATATAGCGGCGATTGGCGCGGTGATTGGTAAATTTGCCGATATAACCAGACACTTGAAAATCATTATTGTTAAAATCAACGGCAATTAGTTGTTTTGCTGTTTCAAGTCCATAGACTTTAGCAATTATTTCTTGAAGATTGCCGTTCCCACTGCTATTAAAACTCTCGCGATCATTATTAATTAGGGTTATTTTTATTTCTGGGTAAGCAAAAGCAACATTTGTAACAACTTCATAAATACTCGCTATTTCTGCATTATCCGAACGCAAATGTTTTAATCGCGCTGGTGTTCTATAAAATAAATCCTGCACAATAACCGTTGTCCCAACACGGCTATCGCTGGCCTCAATCTTCTTTATTTGGTTTTCTTCTACCTGAACCCGCCAACCGTGATTTCCTTTAGTACACGACTGCAGAGTCACCCTAGACACCGCGGCAATTGATGGTAATGCCTCTCCTCTAAAGCCCAACGTTCCAATATTAAATAAATCTTGAGGACGAGATATTTTGCTTGTTGCGTGTCGTGTAAAAGAAGCTAAAATATCCTCTTTATTCATGCCATAACCATTGTCCCGAACTTGAATTTCTTTTCTTCCGGCTTCTTTGATGCTTATCACAATCTCGTTTGCTTCAGCATCAATCGCGTTTTCTAATAATTCCTTAACCACACTGCTTGGTCTTTCAATAACTTCACCGGCGGCAATCATGTTGGCAAGTTTGGCATCTAAAACCTTTATTTTTCCCATTTACTTGTCCTCCTGCTTTAATTTCTTTTTCATTTCATAAAGAAGGTTTAAAGCTTCGAGTGGCGAGATGGCTAAAGGATCAACTTCTTTGATTTTTTGTTCAACCGCACTTTCTTTAACAACTTCTTTGATAATATAATCTCCTGGTGTTGTTAAAACCTTATTTTTCTCCAAATAACTCAAGATGTCGCGAGCACGATCTAACAACTTCTGTGGTAAGTGAGCGAGTCTAGCTACATTTATACCATAAGATTTATTCGCGCTGCCTTTTTCAACCCTGTAAAGAAATGTGACTTTTTCATTTTCTTCAAAAACGGTCACATGATAATTTTCTAAACCCTTCAGACGCCCTTCAAGATTGGTAAGTTCGTGGTAGTGAGTAGAAAACAAGGTCATTGCTTTAACCTGCGTGCAAAGATATTCAATTATCGCTTGGGCTAAAGCCATTCCATCAAAGGTTGATGTTCCTCGGCCTATTTCATCAAAAACAATCAAAGATCTTGAACTAGCATTTCTTAATGCGTTATTAACCTCTAACATTTCCACCATGAAAGTTGATTGACCAGACACTAAATCATCACTAGCACCAATTCTTGTAAATATTTGGTCAAAAACAGGCGTGTCCATCTCTTTAGCTGCTACAAAACTACCAATCTGAGCCATGATAATGGCCAAAGCCACTTGGCGCATATATGTGCTTTTTCCGCCCATATTAGGCCCAGTAATTAAATGCAAAAAGTTGTCAGCGTCCATTTCTAAATCGTTAGGCACATAGGCCTCTTGCGAAACTTTTTCTAAAACAGGGTGCCGACCTTCTTTAATTACTAACTTTTGATTGTCATTAATTCTTGGCCTTGTGTAGCCGTTTAAAACCGCGACTTCTGCAAAGGAACACAAAACATCAATTATTGACAAAACATCCGCTAAACTTTGAATTCTTCCTGTATATTTTTTGACCTCATTTCTAATGCTTTGGAAAATCTCATATTCTAATTTAACAATCTTGTCTTCGGCATTAAGAATTAGGTCTTCTTTTTCTTTTAACTCTTGGGTGATATATCTTTCGCCTGTTGTTAATGTTTGCTTGCGAATATAACCAAACTCATCCTTTACTTGTGGCAAGAACGAATTGCTAATTTCAATGTAAAAACCGAAAACTTTGTTGTAGCCTATTTTTAACCCTTTTATTCCGGTCTTTTCTTTTTCTTTGGCTTCTAAATCGGAAATCCATTGTTTGCCGCCCTTACTTAAAATATAAAGCTGGTCAAGTTCTTTATCATAACCACGACGGATCATCCCGCCTTCACGAATAACAAAAGGCGGGTTGTCAACGATACTTTTATTAATTAAGCTAACAACGGCATCAAGCTTTTCTAGTTTTTGACTCAAATTAACTAGACATGCTGTTGCGCTTTTATTTAATAAGCTTTTTATGTTGGGAATTACCTTTAAGGAGCGCGACAACTGCACTAAATCTTTACCATTTGCGTTTCCATAGCCAATGCGCCCAATTAAACGAGGTAAGTCATAAATTTCAGCTAAAAGGCCGCTTAATTCTTTTCGAACTAAAAAATCTTTGCTCAACGCTTCAACAATATCTAAACGTTCTTCAATTTCCTTGGCATCAGCTAAAGGGCGATATAGATAACTTTTAAGCAAACGCGCCCCCATAGCTGTTTTTGTTTTGTCAAGAACCCATAGTAGAGATCCATAGCGATCATCGTTACGAATAGTCTTAATCAACTCTAAATTGTTTCTAGTGTAGACATCCATTTTTAGTTGTTGATTCGTTTTGATGATACGGGCTTTTTGTAAATAGTCAATGTTTCTTTTTTGGGTTGTTGCTAAATAGTCAACCAAACGAACTATACAACTTATTTGACGAACATCTTTAAGCTCAGAAACAATATGTTCGTGTTCAAGAGTTGCTACAACATCATTGTGTCTTGAAATCAAAAATTTGTTGCGTCCGTTATCTAAAACGCTAGTATCAAAATCTTCTGCAACGACAATTTCCTTAGTTTCAAAAGTATCAATTTCATTTAAAAGTCGTTCTTGGTTGTTCTCAATATTTAAAACGCCAAGCTCCCCAGTGGAAAGATCACAAAAAGCTAAAATATAAAAGGCTGAGTGTTTTTCAATGCAAAGAATATAGTTGTTCTGCTTATCGTCAAGACCAACATCCACTAAAGTTCCTGGTGTAATAATTTGAACAACTTCTCGCTTAACTAGTTTTTTTGCGGTTTTTGGATCTTCAGTTTGTTCTACTATTCCAATTTTATAACCGCGCTTAATTAACTTTTCTAAATAATTGTTTACCGCGTGGTAAGGCACGCCGCACATGGGAACTCTTTCTTTAACCCCTGCACTTTTTCCAGTTAAAACTAATTCCAATTCTTTGGATGCAATTTTCGCGTCATCAAAAAACAATTCATAAAAATCACCCAAACGGAAAAAAATCAGAGTGTCTGGGTGTTGTTTTTTTATTTTTAGATACTGCTCCATCATCGGAGAATACTTGGGCTTGCTTTTCATTTAAATCACGTCCTTGGGTTGATTATAGCATGTCCACACGCGTGAATCTATTTTAATTTTCGAATACGAAAATTATTTTCTGAAACTCTAGTTTTTAAATTAAAAAGAGAGCTTGCGCTCTCAATTCAATTTTGACCTGTTTTTTAGTTACTTTTTTGTTTTAGTATTTATAACTTTTGTTCCGCCCATGTACGGTTGCAAAACCGGAGGAACATTAACTGAACCGTCTTCGTTGAGATGGTTTTCTAAAACCGCTATAAGCATTCTTGGTGGCGCGACAACGGTGTTATTAAGAGTATGTGCAAAATAGTTTTTCTTTTCGCCTCTGATTCTAATAGCTAGTCTTCGCGCTTGGGCATCCCCCATGTTGGAACAACTACCAACTTCAAAATACTTTTCCTGACGCGGACTCCAAGCTTCAACATCAATACTTTTAACTTTTAAATCCGCCAAATCGCCACTGCAACACTCAAGAGTCCGAACAGGAATCTGCATACTAGTAAATAATTCAACTGTGTATTTATAAAGCTTTTCGAACCACTCTTTAGAATCCTCGGGCTCACAAATAACCACCATTTCTTGTTTTTCAAATTGGTGAATGCGATAAATTCCTCTTTCTTCTATACCGTGTGCACCTTTTTCTTTTCTAAAACAGGGGGAATAACTTGTATAAGCATAAGGTAGGTTTTCTTTATTGTTTATGGTGTCAATAAATTTACCAATCATTGAATGTTCGCTAGTTCCAATTAAATAAAGGTCTTCTCCTTCAATTTTATACATCATCGCTTCCATTTCAGCAAAACTCATAACACCGGTAACCACCTCGCTGCGTATCATATAAGGGGGAATAACATAGGTAAAACCATTATTAATCATAAAATCTCGGGCATAATTCAATACGGCCGAATGAAGTCTAGCCACATCACCCATTAAATAATAGAAACCGTTACCAGCAACTTTGCGGGCACTGTCAAGATCGATTCCTTCTAGATTTTCTAATATATCTACATGATAAGGAATAGGAAAACTTGGAACCCGTGGTTCTAAAAACCTTTCGACCTCAACATTTTCACTATCGTCTTTGCCAATGGGAACCGTGTCATCAATAATGTTAGGAATAAGCAACATTTTTTGCTTGATTTCTTGGCTTAAACTTTCTTCTTCCTTTTCCAAAATCAACAATTTTTCATTAATTTCATTGACCTTTTCTTTCTGTTGTTCGGCTTCTTGGTTTTTCTTTTTAGCAAATAAAATTCCAATGTTTTTACTTACAACATTTCTTTCGTTACGTAAATCATCAATAGTTGTTTTGGTTTTTCTTTGCTGAGAATCTAGTTTAATTATTTCATCGACAAGCATTAATTTTTCGTCTTGAAACTTTTTCTTTATATTGTTTTTTACTAGCTCAGGATTTTCTCTAATGATTTTAATATCTATCACAAAACTCCCCCCTTTTTAGTTTTGTTTCACGTGAAACCGCCTATTCATTGCTTTCTTCTGTCTCGCTTTCTTCCTCTTCTTGAGAATCTGCTATTGCAATGGATGCAACCTCTTGGTTGGCGTCAAGTTTAATAATTTTTACGCCCTGAGTGTTACGCCCGGCAACTTTTACTTGGGTTAAAGATATTCTAATAATTATTCCCTTTGTTGTTGTAACTAAAAGGTCTTCGTCACCATTAACTGCGCGCATAGCTACTAAAGTCCCGTTGCGTTTGGTGGCGTTTAAAGACAAGACGCCTTTTGCTCCTCTTTGGGTCAGACGATAATCTTCTCGATTACTCATCTTACCATAGCCTTTAGATGTAATAACAAGAATGTAATTGCCTTCATCAGAGGTCGTAACCCCAATTACTTGGCTCTCTTCGCTAATGTTGATGCCGCGAACTCCCGCCGCATTTCGTCCCATTTGGCGAACATCGGTTTCGTTAAAGCGACAGACCTTGCCGTTATCGGCTCCAATATAAATTTCAACATTTCCGCTTGTTTTCTTAACATCGTATAGTTCGTCGCCTTCTTTAAGGGTCAAAGCTATTTTTCCATTTTTGTTAATGTTGTTGAATTGGGATATAGCCACTCGCTTGATAACGCCTTTTTTAGTAACAAAGATGAGACTATGTTCTTCATCATACTCATCGACATTAAGCATTGCCATAATCTTTTCTTCTTTTTCAATTGGTAATAAGTTAATTACAGGAATTCCTTTCCCTTGTCTTGTATATTCAGGGATTTGATATCCGCGCATTCTATAAACCTTTCCAAAACTAGAAAAGAACATAATGTCTGTGTGAGTAGAGGCAAAGAGAAGTTTTTCCACAACATCGTCATCGTGGGTTGTAATTCCCTTGACCCCGCGACCTCCACGATTCTGAGTACGATAGGTGTCAACTGGCACGCGTTTAACATAACCATTAGTTGTTAAAGTATAAACAACGTCTTCTGTTGGGATTAACTCTTCATCTTCAATAGAAGAGGAGTCGCTAGAAATTTCTGTTTTTCTACTATCGCCATAGCGCTCTTTGATTTCATTTAAGTCTTCTTTTAAAACTTGAATTACGCGTTCTCGGCTAGCAATAATATCTTGATAGTCGGCGATCTTGATAGCCAAATCTTTAATTTCGGCATCAATTTTTTCTTGTTCGACTCCAGTTAATCTTTGAAGCCTCATATCTAGAATAGCTTTTGCTTGCTTTTCACTTAAAGATAGGGCATTCATCATCTTTTCTTGAGCAACGTCTGGAGAGGCGCTTGTTTTGATAATAGCAATAATCTCATCAAGATGTCTTCTTGCTATCCGTAAGCCCTCTAAGATGTGTGTTCTTTCTAAAGCTCTATCTAGATCATATTGTGTTTTTCTTCTAATGACATTCGTTTGATGATCAATATAATTATTTAAAATCTCTTTTAAAGAGAAGATTTGTGGTTGACCATCTAAAATGGCTAATAAGTTGATACTATAAGAAACTTGCAATGAGGAAAATTTAAATAGTTGGTTTAAGACCACCTCGGGAATCGCTTCTTTTTTAAGTTCAACAATAACCTGTATGCCTTCACGGTTAGATTCATCTCGTAAATCATAAATCCCGTCAATAACTTTGTTCTTAACTAAATCGGCCATTCTTTCAATCATTGTCTGTTTATTTATTTGATAGGGAATTTCGCTAATAACAATTCTTTTCCGCCCATCATGATAAGGATCGTCTTCTATTTCGCAACGCGAACGAATGACAATCAGGCCACTTCCTGTTTCGTATGCTTTCTTAATTCCTGAACGTCCAAGAATTATTCCTGCGGTTGGGAAATCAGGACCGTGAATATGTTTATTTATTAATTCTACAACATCAATTTCAGGATTTTCTGCCACTGCTAGTGTCGCATCAATGACTTCTGAAAGGTTGTGTGGAGGAATGTTGGTTGCCATACCAACAGCAATACCCGTCGAACCATTAATCAACAAATTTGGGATTCTCGATGGCAGAATAACTGGCTCTTTTTCTTCGCCATCATAGTTGGGAACAAAATCTACCGTGTCTTTGTTAATGTCTCTAACCATCTCGTTGGCGATTTTGGACATTCTGGCTTCGGTATAACGCATCGCCGCCGGACGATCGCCATCGATTGAACCAAAGTTTCCGTTTCCATCAACTAAAGGATAACGGAAGGAGAAGGGTTGGGTTAAACTCGCCATCGCATCATAAACCGCCGTATCTCCGTGTGGATGATATTTACCAATAACATCACCAACAATTCTCGCTGACTTTTTATGGGGTTTGTCGCTAGTCATTCCTAACTCATTCATTGAATAGATAATCCGCCGATGTACCGGCTTCAAACCATCGCGAACATCGGGAAGCGCTCGCGAAACAATAACTGACATTGAGTAATCCAAGAAAGAAGCCTTCATCTCAGAACTCAAATCAACCTCAGTTACCCGTTCGATATCAATATCCGAATCAAATACTTCACCAGTGTGGTCTAATTCTTTGTTTGCCATTTTAAAGTCTCCTTTCTAAACATCAAGATTTTTAACAAATTTCGCGTTTGTTAAAATAAAATCTCTTCTGGGTTCAACTCTTTCGCCCATTAACATATCAAATACCATGTCAGCCTCCATCGCGTCTTCTAATTTAACTTTTTTCAAAACTCTTTGGCTAGGATCCATAGTTGTTTCCCAAAGTTGAACATCGTTCATTTCACCAAGGCCTTTGTATCTTTGGATTACAACCTTTTGGTTGGGTGATAGTCTTTTTCTAATCTCGTTCATTTCCTCGTCGTTATAGGCGTATTCAATTGTCTTGCCTTGTTGAACTTTAAACAAAGGCGGACGAGCAATATAAATATGTCCATTTTCAATTAATGGTTTTAGGTAACGATAGAAGAACGTTAACAAGAGCGTTTGAATGTGCGCTCCATCAACGTCAGCATCAGTCATAATAATTATTTTGTGATAACGTAGCTTACTAATGTCAAATTCTGGACCAAAACTAGTTCCAAAAGCCGTAATCATTGTTCCAATTTCTTGATTATCTAAAACTTTTTCCTGACGGGCCTTTTCAACATTGATAATTTTCCCTCTCAAAGGAAGAATGGCTTGGAATTCGCGATTCCTGCCTCCTTTGGCTGAACCACCGGCTGAATCCCCCTCAACGATAAAGATTTCACAGAGTTTCGGGTCGCGATTAGAACAGTCGGCAAGCTTGCCTGGTAAGGTTGACAAACCAAGAACGCTTTTTCTTGCTGCTTCTCTTGCCCTTTTAGCCGCGACTCTTGCTTTAGCAGCCAACAAACACTTTTCAATAATTAGCTTTGCCTGATCAGGGTTTTCTAACAAGAAACGCTCTAATTGTTCGCTGAATATTTTATTAACTGCACCACGAATTTCGCTGTTCCCTAATCTGGTTTTTGTTTGTCCTTCATATTGAGGGTTGGCGTGTTTAACCGAGATAACCGAAGTTAAGCCCTCACGGACATCGTCGTTGGTTAAATTATCGTCTTGATCTTTTAAAAACTTTTTATTGCGTGCATAGTTGTTTATTACTCTTGTTAAGGCCAGCCTAAAGCCTTCCTCATGGGTCCCGCCTTCTTGAGTATAAATATTATTACAGAAAGAGTAGATGCTCGCTTGATAGGAGTCGTTGTATTGGGCGGCGATTTCAACTTCCATTTCAACAGGACTTTGAACAACACCTTCTACATAAATCACTTCACTATGAACGGGTGTCCGATTTTTGTTTAAAAATTGAACATATTGTTTTAGTCCGCCTTCGTAACAGAAAGACTCGCTTGTTTCACGGCGTTCATCGTTTAAAATCAAACGTAAGCCTTTGTTTAAGAAAGCAAGTTGTCTAACCCGATCTCTTAAAAGCTCATAGTTATATTCTGTTGTTTCAGTAAAGATTGTAGGATCTGCTGTAAAACGAACTTTTGTCCCTCTAAAATCGGTGTCCCCAATAACGCTTAGAGGTTTGGTAACTTTTCCTCCGTTGGTAAAAAGGATGTAGTAAAGTTTGCCTTCATGACCAACCCAAACTTCAAATTTGGAAGATAAAGCGTTAACAACACTGCCGCCTACACCATGTAGCCCTCCAGAAACTTTATAACCGCCTCCTTCACCAAATTTTCCGCCAGCATGGAGTACTGTATATACCGTTTCTACTGTTGAGACTTTGGTTTTTTTGTGAATTCCAACCGGAATCCCTCTGCCGTTATCCTCAACTATGATGTCGTTTTCTTTAGTAACCGTTATTGTTATGCAATCACAATATCCAGCTAAAGCTTCATCGATAGAATTGTCAACAATTTCCCAAACTAAATGGTGAAGCCCTCTTCCTGAAGTGGCTCCAATATACATACCCGGCCGCTTTCTTACGGCCTCTAATCCTTCGAGAACCTGTATTTGATCTTCGGTGTATTCTTGTTTAGGCGATACCTGTTCTTCGAGTTTTTCGCGTTCTTCCATTTTTATTTTTCTCCTTTCAATCTTCCGTTAATAATTTGTTTTTTTAAAATTTGTTCGTCCCCCACGCCTTCTAAAAAATAGTCTTGGGTACTAGTAATAAAAACTTGGTTTTCGTTCTTTAAAATCTCTAAGAGTCTTTGCTGCCTTTCTTTATCTAACTCTGACAAAACGTCGTCCAGAATTATTACAGCCTTTTCTCCTGTTTTTTCCTTAATCAAATCAATTGTTGCCAACTTAAGTGCTATAGCGGCCAAGCGATTCTGGCCTTGAGATCCATAATAAGCAATAGGGTTTCCATCAAGATAAAAAACAAAATCATCGCGTTGAATCCCAATCTGTGTCGCTCGACGATAATGATCTTCTTCATAATTGTCTTCTATGAGTTTTTGAATACTCTCGCTATGATAGTCGTTAGAAAACTGGTTTAGATATTCAATTTCAACTTTAATTTCTTTAACAAACAACCCTTTCATTTTGTCTTTTGTCTTTTGACTAAGTCTTTCAATAAAGTCCGCCCTTTTTTGAGCGATCTCTCCGTTAACTTTTGCTAACTGGACTGTAAGTACTCCGAGCAGTGTTTGGTC
>JAAZGG010000161.1 GCA_012511355.1 bacterium
ATGTTATACCAATTTATTTTAATGAAAATAATTTTTGGTTAAATAACTACAAGGGGCTTTTCTACTTTGTTAATAGTTCCTTTGTCCGTAAAGATGAAACCCAACTAAATGAGCTTGTTTATTTTGATTATCACTTTCCAACTTTACTTATTGGTTCACTTCCTCAACCCAAGAGCGAGGAAGTTATAATTTCCCAAAAACTGGCTTTAGAATTACAGTTAGATTTAAATGAAGTCGGTCAAGAAATAGAACTTATCTATAATGATGTTCCTTTAACTTTAACGATTTCAGGAATCGCTGATAATACAGATACTTTTTCGCTTTACCAGTTTCCAATTTGGTACTCCTTTTTCTATCAAGAAAACTTTCAAAATTCCGAAGAACTTGAGGTTCAAAGTTATCTTTTGATGGCCGATTCTCAAAAGATTCAAGAGACAATTAAAAACCTAAAATTGCTTTTTAGCGATTACGAAATTTATAGTCTATTGGATGAAATCTATACAACTTTAGACTCCGTTTTAAATAAAATTAATTGGGGTTTTTATCTTTTGGTTCTGCTTAATCTTATTATTGCTTTTGCCTCTATTTTGGTCTTGAGTTATTTAGAAATTATCGATTATGAAAAGCAATTTGAATTGCTTTCTAATAAGGGATTTAGGAATAAAGATATAAATAAGATTATGCTGGCGCTTGTTTTGTTGCGCGCTTTATTTACGGCCATTATTGCAAGTTTTGCCTTCTTATTTCTAGCTAAAATTGTAAATGTGAGTTTTCAAAAACTGTTAGAGATTGATGGCGACTTATTAAGCCTTGATCCTTCTATTCCCTTAACGATGTTGTTGGTAACTATTGGTATTAGTTTAATTGTCTATTTAATTAACAGTTGGCATATTAAGAAGTCTTTGCCCTAAAACAAGTTAAAGTTTATAATGATTAACGGCGATGATATTATGATTTATAGTTTTGCTAATGACTATAGTGAAGGCGCTCACCCTAAAGTCTTAGAGACTCTTGTAAACTTAAAAGAACAAAATAAAGGTTATGGTTTAGATAAACATTCTAAAAATGTTCAAACCCTAATAAGAAAACTTACAAAAAATAATCGACTTCATACTCATATCCTGCCTGGCGGAACGATTGTTAATTTAACTTTTATAGCCGCGGTTTTAAGGCCCTTTGAGGCGGTTATTTCTCCTGATACAGGTCATATCGCCGTACATGAAACAGGGGCAATTGAAGCTACTGGTCATAAAATTATCGCTTGCCCCTCTACAAACGGCAAATTAGATGCTGAAACTATTGAAAAAGTAGTTCTAGAACACACCGATGAACATATGGTTAAACCAAAAATGGTTTTTATCTCTAGTGCCACCGAAGTTGGTACCATCTATTATAAAGATGAATTGATTAAAATTCGGGAAATCTGCGATAAATATCAACTTCTTCTCTATCTTGATGGCGCTCGTCTAGCTAACGCGTTAGTGGCTGAAGACAATGATCTTGATCTAGTAACTATAGCCGAATTATGTGATGCCTTTTATCTTGGCGGAACTAAAAACGGGCTTCTCTTTGGTGAAATCTTAGTAATAATTAATCCCAAACTAAATGAAGACTTCCGTTTTATGATTAAACAACGCGGTGGTTTGTCGGCGAAGGGTTTTGTTGCGGCTGTTCAATTCGAGGCCTTTTTAAAAGATGACCTTTATTTGGATCTTGCAAGAAACGCTAACGAAATGGCACAGAAATTACAAAAGGGTCTTTTAGCCAAAAACCTTGAGATGGCCTATCCTTCCTCAACTAATCAAATATTCCCAATCCTTAGTGATGAATTGATTGCAAAATTACAAAAGAAATTTCTTTTTAATATCCAAGAAAAGAAGCCCAATAATAAACATGTAGTTCGTTTTGTCTGTTCTTGGGCCACCAAGGAAAAAGCCGTGGAAGCTTTATTAAAAGAAATTAGTTAAAAACCTAATAAATAAAAAGCCCCGTTCAAATTAAATCTGAATAGGGCTTTTTTGTGTTGTATTAATTTCTACACTACTATCGGTTTCTTTTTTGTTGGTTTAATATATTCACCAAATTGTCATAACGATCCTTAGCATAGTTTTTAGAGTTTTCTAATAGTTCATCTGCGTTTTCTGGATTAACATTTGGTAACTGATTAAAACGAGTTTCGTTTAAAACAAAATCACGGAAAGTGTCATAATCTGGTTCTTTGCAGTCAATTTCTAAGGGTTCTTCTTTTCGGGGATCATAACGATAGATTGGGAAGTAGCCACAAGCCACGGCCTTTCTTTGAACCTCTTGATGACTATCCATTCCACTCTTAATCCCGTGTTCAATACAAGGTGAATATGCAACAATGATGGAAGGACCGTCATAACTTTCGGCCTCGCGGAAAGCTTTTATTACCTGTACAGGATTAGCTCCCATAGCAACCTGAGCGACATAGACGTGCTTATAAGACATGGCTAGGGCTGCTAAATCTTTTTTAGCGGTCTTTTTACCACTGGCCGCGAATTTAGCAATCGCTCCTGTTTGGCTAGCTTTTGAAGCTTGCCCACCAGTGTTAGAATAAACTTCAGTATCTAAAACTAAAATATTAACATTCTCTCTATTAGCTAAAACGTGATCTAAACCGCCATAACCAATATCATAGGCCCAACCATCGCCACCGACTATCCAAATGGATTTATCTACAATGTCTTCTTTATAATTTAAAACCTCTTTAATGCCTTCACAACTGCTGTTTTCTATTAGTTCAAGCAGGCGTGGTCTTACTTCACGAGCGATTTTTTTATCGCTTTGGTTGTCTAGATAACGTCCAACCAACATCTTGAGTTCAGGTTCTAACTTCTCAAGATTTTCTAACATTATTCTTCTGATGGCATAGAGTTTAAAGTTAGTTGCCATCCGCATTCCAAAACCATATTCCGCATTATCTTCAAATAAAGAGTTGGCCCAAGCGGGTCCTTCATTATTCTCGTCTGTACAGAAGACCGTTGATGGTGCGGCGGCACTATAAATTGAAGAACAACCCGTTGCATTAGCAATCAGCATATCGGGACCAAAAAGTTGAGAAACCAAACGATAGTAAGGCGTCTCTCCACAGCCCGCACAAGCGCCTGGAACTTCAAAATATGGCCGCATAAAGGAAACCCCTTTAACGGCAGTAGTCGGGAAGTAATTGGTTTTATAACTTACTTTTTTATAAAGATAATCCGCCCCAACACCTTGTTCCAGTTGTGTGTTGATATCGCGCATTTCTAAGGCTTTCTTCCCTACTTTTCCCAGACACTCAACTACACATAATTTACAACCAACACAGTTTTCAGGCGAGATTTGAATACGGTATTTTAAACCTTTTACACTAGGTCCGCCTAAAGCGTCGGCCAGATCGTTTTTAACAATATCTGGGGCGTTAGCAACTTCATCCTCATCTAAAAGGAAGGCGCGGATTGTGGCGTGTGGACAAACAAATACACAACGACCACATTGAATACAATTTTCTTTAAGCCAGACCGGGACTTCTGAAGCCGTACAACGTTTTTCATTATAGGACACACCATTTTTATGTGTACCATCTAAAAGGCCATTACGCGTAAAAACCGAAACCGGCAAATTATTACCATCTAAGGAGGCGATACTTGGAATGTAGTAATCATAATACTCATCTTTAGCTTCCTCTTTAAGACTGCGGACTTCATATTCTTGCCATTTAGGATCAACCTTTACTTCTTTTAAAGCTCTCGCACCCTCTTCTAAGGCTAAGAAGTTAAGTTCAACTACATCTTGGCCTTTCTTACCATAGGCTTTAACTACCGCTTCTTTCATATACTCCATGGCTAGATCAAAGTCTAGAATACTGGGATTAAGTTTAAAGAAAGAGGCTTGTAAGATGGTGTTAGTTCTATTGCCCATACCGATGCTTTCAGCAATCTTAGTAGCATTAATCACATAGAACTTGGCCTTTTTCAAAGCCAAAAGTTTTTTCACTTTATTAGGAAGATATTTGATTAACTCTTCTCCTTCAAAGGTGGTATTAAGTAAGAAGGTCCC
>JAAZGG010000162.1 GCA_012511355.1 bacterium
AATTCGTAACACCCTTATTTCTAATGGAAAAATCAGCCTTCGTGATATCGATGATAAATTATTAGCCACGGGTGAAGAATTGATCAGCTTCATTTCTTTAGTTTACCGTGATGGTGTCCCCTATATGGGCGTCAAAATTAAGAATTATGACAAGCTTAAAGAGATAACAACGGCCCAGGCTAGAAAATATACTGGCAAAGAAAACGATCCCACTAGCGCGATTGTTTTCTGGCTGGGTTTTGAAGAGACTTATAGTGAAAACACCAAGGAAGAAACAGGTTTTGACGGTGATAGCTATGCTAATTTACAGAATAATGTCTATAGTCAGTGGAAAGTCTTGTCAACTTTAGCTATTGATGCCCCCATTGAGGAAGACTTTACCGTTCAAGGGGCTTTTACCGAGACTAATATGGCGGTTTTAAACAGTATTCTTTCAACAGATCCCGTTAACTATACTCTAACGGAAGAATACTATTCTGAACATGGTAGTGTGCTTGGAGAAGACGTTCCAAATAGGGTTCTGTTGGCAGCTCTTATCGGTTTAGCCATCATCGCAATTCTAATGATTATCGCCTATCGTTTTGCGGGACTTATCGCCATTTTGTCTATTATCCTACACAGCGTTTTAGTTTTGGCTTCCTATAATTTAATCGGTGGTTTATTCGGTAGTGATACTGTTGCGGCTTTGACAATTGGTATCACTTTAGCCGTCAATGCCAACGTCATTTTGGTTGAACGCATCAAAGATGAGATAAGAAAAGGGAAGAGTTTAGCCCGTTCTTATACGGAAGGATCTAAAAAATCGGTTTCCACCATCCTAGATTCAACAGTACTGGTAACCCTTGCTTCTTTGGCTTTGTATTTATTAGGAAATCAGGTGGTTAAAAGTTTTGCCGCGGTGATGATCATCACCCAAGTTTCTATTATTATCGTCGTCGTTTTACTAACAAGATTACTGCTATCTCTTGTCTGCAATAACAAAAAACTCGAGGGAAAAACCGAGTGGTTTGGTGTTAGTAGCAAGGAGATTGAAGATATAAGCAATCTTGAAGAATACACCAAGAAAAGTGTTTTTGATAAGACCAATTTCCTCTTTGATTTTAAAAAGTTGATTATTGGACCGGCTCTTGTGGTTTTGCTTGGCATAGTCATTGGCTTAATCGGTCAAGTAAGCAATCATAAATTTTTCAACTATAATAGTCAAATGAGTGGAGGGACACGCATTTATTTTAAGACTATCGATCCTAAATTTTCCACTGAAGATGGCGTCATTAAATTCTTTGTTTCTGAGGCCTACGCTAAAAGAAGTCCTAGCGAAGTCACGATTGGAACATCGCATGTTAACTATAGCAGTGATGACCTTGTACAGTATAAAGAAACTTTCGCCGCTTATGGATTAGATACCACGACTGTTAGTCGTAATAGGGTAACGGTCTATAATGTTGTTGTCACTTTTGATCGCCATTTGGATAACACCTCAAAAGAGGCCATTAACGATTATTTTGAGGCGGAAAAAGCAGCCTTTTATGATAGTGATAAGAGCATTGAACTCTTAAAAACCAATTATACTTTGGCAGATTATAAGCCCTATTCTGGTCAGGCGACTATTGTAAACGC
>JAAZGG010000163.1 GCA_012511355.1 bacterium
AGATTACACTTCTAATGGAAGTATTCAAATTCATCTTTTTAGAGATCGGTTAGAAATTATCAATCCTGGTGCTCTCCCTTTAGGATGGTCAGAAGAGCGATTAAAAAAACCACATACATCTATTCCTTTTAATCCACTTTTAGCCGAACCTATGTATTTAAAAGGGTATATTGAAAGGATGGGAACAGGAACATTGGATATTGTTCGGATTGCAAAAGAATTTGATTTAAAAGAACCTGTTTTTCTGCAAGAAGAATACTTTAAGATAATTATTTTTAGACCAACCGCCGTAGAAGTTGAAGGTGTCAACCCCACAAGTACCCCACAAGTACCCCACAAGTACACCGCAAGTTCCGTAGGAGTTCCGCAGGAGTTCCGTAGAAGTACCGTAGAGGTTCGAAATTTACTGAAAGCACTAGGTAATTCTGGAATGAGTCGAAAGGAAATACAACAAGTATTAGGGCTAAAACATGAGGGTAATTTCAGGGAAAACTATCTGGAGCCAGCCATAAAACTAGGTTTAATAGAGATGAAATATCCCGATAGTCCGAATCACCCAAGACAGAAATACTTGATAACAAAGAAAGGAAAAGAATTGTTGGATGATTTGTAAATTTGGAATACATGAAAAAAATAGACGAGCGCGTCTCAATCAATTTATAGTTCAAAAAGACAAATGATTAACACAGGTAAACATACCCAAAACATTGATATACGTGAAGATTATCTTTTAAAACAAGGTGCTCTTTTAGATATACTATTACAAGATAAAACCACCCGGAAAAACATACTTTGGGCAACCGATTCGTATGAGCAGAAGGGAGAAAAATATATTTCCACAGCTAATATTATTGCCGATTTAATAACCGGCGATAACGGAGATTTAATACAGCCTCGAGCAGCAAAAAGCAAAGAAGAGCAATTAATACGAACACGAGATATAGCAGAAGTGTTTACCCCTCTGTCAATTGTTAAGCTAATGAATGATGCTTGTGATACTAAAAGAATCACAAAAGCAAATTGGCAAGAGTATGTGGCTTTGCTAAAGCTTGAAATCACTTGTGGTGAAGCACCTTTTATCGCATCTCGTTATGACCCTGTTTCTGATAAACAAAAATTGATTCCCCTAAAGGAACGAGTGGGTTTTTTGGATAAAAAGTTGAGGGTTGTTTCAAAGTATTGTGATACCCAGGAAGATTGGCTCAAATGGGCGAAAATAGCTTTTCAAAGTTCCTACGGCTATGAGTGGCAAGGCGATAATTTACTAATAGCCCGGGAAAATCTGCTTTATACCTTTATTGATTATTACCAGTATAAATTTAAAGAGATTCCAAGCGTAGAACTACAAAAAGAGATAGCAGAAATTATAGTTTGGAATATTTTTCAAATGGACGGTTTAAAATATGTGATACCAATGAGTTGTAAAACAGAGAAAGTGTTAGTTAAAGGTCAGGCAACTTTATTTGGAGTTGAAGAAGACAGGGTGATAGAAAAACCGTGTGTAGGTTGTGAAAAAAGCGTAGCCAAAAAACACAATGGCACTTATGTGAAAATTATGAATTGGAAAGAAGATAAAATTATAAGGTTTGTTGATATTGTAGGATGATTTGAAGCTCAATATTGAACGAAAATTAAGTTGAAAACGATGTCTGTAAAAGGGGACGATTGCATAACAGTTCGCTTGGAAAAAGCGGCAGGAAACGGCTTCGGTTGAAAGTTTTTTGCTAATTTCAAAGTCTCGTCTTCGGTTGAAGTTTAATGCTAAAAACTTCCACCTTCGGCAAGCCGCCAAAACGTTATAGCCAATGTAAGATAACAATGCAACAATCAAGTAAATAACCAAAATTTAAATAAAAAGCAAATCATTTGAAGCCATCGTTTCTAATCCAACCTGTTCAATTAAAAGGATTGGTGATGATGACCCAACACTGATTAATGACGACCGTTTTACTCC
>JAAZGG010000164.1 GCA_012511355.1 bacterium
CCTTGAGAGGGTCTCGTCTTGACCTCTTGACCATGGGGCCTTAAAAGTAGCAAGTGCATTATAGCATAGCCATTAAGCTAATGCCAAAACTTTTTATTACCAGCGCCCATTAATCCAAGTCTTAGGATTAAAGAGAATAAGAATTGGGAAGAGTTCCAAACGACCGAGAATCATTTCTAAGGAAAGACTGAGTTTAGAAAGTGTGCCAAAGATGGCGTAATTGCCACTTGGACCAACCAGTTTAAAGCCAGGGCCGACATTAGAGATACAGGCGACAGAAGCCGAAAAATTCGTCAGTAAATCATAGCCATCTAAAGAAACAATTAAACCAACAATAAAGATAATTCCCATGTAGATAACAAAGTAGGCCAAGACAGCATTGACAGTCTCATTAGGAAGTGCCTTGTTCTCAAATTTGATCTGCTTAACTTTACGAGGATTAACGGCTCGGGAGAGGCTGTTAGCACTGCTTTTTACAAGAATGATTATACGGGAGATTTTTAAACCGCCAGCGGTAGAACCAGCACAAGCCCCAATAAGCATTAGGAAAAAGAGAATGGCGCGAGAAAAACTGGGCCATAATTCATAGTTATAAGTGGTAAAACCAGTGGTGGTGATAATGGAAGAAACTTGGAAGAAAGCGGTACGGAAGTTACTTTCAAAATTGTGATAAAGGGGTAGGGTATTTAAGATAATGATGATAGTTGAGAAAAAAACAATACCAAGATAGACCCGTAACTCTTCGCTCTTAAAAAATTCTTTACTCCGGCCAATGAGAATAAAGTAGAAAAGGGAAAAATTAATACCAAAGATAATCATAAAAATGGCGATGACATATTGGCAAAAAGCATTGGCGCTAGCCACGCTGGTGTTAAGGATACTAAAGCCGCCGGTACCCGCGGTGGAAAAGGAAAGAGTAATCGCTTCAAAGATTTCCATTTTTCCAAAAAGTAGGAAAATGAATTCTAAGATAGTTAGACCGATATAGATAAGATAGAGAATGCGGGCCGAAAAGCGCATTTTAGAAACCAGTTTATTAACCTGAGGGCCGGGACTTTCAGCTTTTAAAAGAAAAACAGCGGCACCTTGTTTAGATTCGGGGATAATAGCGAGTACAAAGACAAGTACGCCCATGCCACCAATCCAGTTAGTAAAAGAACGCCAAAAAAGGGCACTCTTAGTTGTCGCTTCAATGTCGGTTAAAATGCTAGCTCCTGTGGTGGTAAAGCCAGAGGCGGTTTCAAAAATCGCGTCAACAAAGTTTGGGATATCACCTGAAATAACAAAAGGAAGGGCCCCAAATAAAGTCATTAAAAGCCAAGAAAGGCCGACGATAACAAAGGCTTCTTTGGCTTGAAAGTTGGTAGACTTATTGGTTTTAATTCTAAGTAATAAACCACAGATTTCTAAAGCGGCTATAGGAACAAGAAAAGCTAAATAATTTTGCCAGCCTTCATTTTCGATTAAAGCCACAAAAAGTGGGAGAATCATTAGAGCACCCACAATCATTAAAATTTTACCAATTAAGTTGCGAACAGCTTTATAGTTCATAGTTTACCTTCTATTTAACAATTTCGCTTAAATCGTCAAAATAATACTGACTGCTAACCACGACTACGCGATCATCTAATTTTATTTGATCATTGCCACCAGGAATAATGACCTCATTATTACGGATAATGGCGGCGATTAAGATGTTGTCTTTAAGAGTTAAATCTTTTAAGGGCAAATCAAGTTTTTGGGGCATTTCACAAACTTCGAACTCTATGGCCTCGACTTGACCGTTAACTAATTTATAAAGAGTTTTAACATTATTGCCATGAATATTACTTTTGGCGCGAACATAACTGAGGATTTCATCGGCTACCACATCTTTAGGGGAAATGGTGCTGGCGACATCAACGCTTTCAATAATTTGCAGTAAGCCAGAATGATTGACTTTGGCGATAACCTTTTTAACACCTTGTTTCTGAGCATACATGGAAACGACAATGTTTTCCTCATCAATGTTAGCAAGGGCTACAATGGCATCGGCTTCTTTAAGACCTTCTTGGTTGAGCACATCTTGGTCAGTGCCATCAGCATGAATGATAACTGCTCTTGGGAAAAAGTCGCTTAATTCCTCACAGCGCTTTTGGTCTTTTTCAATGATCTTGACATTGTAGTTATTCTGTAATAAAAGTTCACAGAGATAGTAGCCAATTTTGCCCCCACCAATAATCATAATATTATTAAGTCGGCGCTTAAAAATGCCTAGTTCCTTAAAGAGTTGAGTGAGATTCTTGCGAGAAGAAGAGATATGAATTTTATCATTTGCTTGAATAACAAAATCGCCACCTGGAATAAAAACCTCTTCCCCGCGTTGAACCGCGCAGACTAGGAAGGGTAGAGGATATTTTTGTCGCAACTGAATTAAATTTATTCCCGCCAATGGACTTTTATCTTCAACATAGATCTCCATCATTTCAGCGCGCCCATTAGCAAAAGTTTCTATCTTTAAGGCGGCGGGGATTTGGATCATATTGAGAATTTCATGAGCCGTTGAATACTCAGGATTAATAGTCATTGTTACGCCGAGTTCTCTACGCATGAAAGCGACTTGGTTTAAATATTCAGGATCACGAACACGGGCTATGGTATCGCTGGCACCAAGCGTCTTAGCGATGGCGCAGGCTAAAAGATTGATTTCATCACTAGAGGTAGCCGCAATAAATAAGTCGGCAGTATGGACAGAGGCCTCTTTTAAAATATCGTAGCTAACACCATTACCGACAACACCTAAAACATCAAACTGGTTAACTACCGTTTGAATGTTATCGGGGTTTTTATCAATGACAACAATATTGTGATTTTCTTTGCTGATATGACTGACTATAGCTCGGCCGACTTTGCCATCTCCAACTACTATAATATTCATAAGTCCACCTCGGTTATGTATATCTATTTCTGATAGATATACTGCATTTATAAAACTTTTCTTCCTTTTTGTCAAGGTATTCGGCTTGTTTTTTAGGAACAAAGGATAAAAAGTCATAAAAAAACTTTTCTTAATTGTGGCGGGATTTTGGTAGAAATTTTGATTGGCATACAAATATAATATCTTTAGATATTGTCTTTTTAAAAATATATGTTAAAATGTCATAAAGCAGATTGAGGAGGAAAAAAGCGAATGCTAGTCCATTTGTTGTTTATTGCGTTAATAATTGTTATTACCATAGTTGGACTAAGGCGCCTTTTCGCATTGTTAAGACGCTGTCTTAAAAATAAAATAATTGCTGTTCTCGTTGGCGTTTTCTCTTCAATTTGTATCTTGCTTTTAACTTGTATGGCCATGGATTTATCTTTTTTGGTTGCCAACTTCCGAACCCTAACAAGTAGCGCAAATTTCGATGAATTATTCGTTAGTAAGGGTCTCAG
>JAAZGG010000165.1 GCA_012511355.1 bacterium
CTTCTATACTATGCCCACCAATTAAGAGAGCAAGGCAAATCAGCCGCCGAAATTGCTGAGGCCGTTAGTAAAATAAAAAGCCGTGTTCGTACATCTTTTGTTATTGATACGCTGGATTATCTCCATAAGGGTGGTCGCTGCAGTGGAATGGCCAAGGTTATTGGTACACTCTTATCTTTGAAACCCTTGATTCAAGTTGTAGATGGGAAACTAGTTGTTGCCGCTAAGAGTCGCGGGAAAAAGAATGGCTTAAATACGATGATCAATAATTTCCGTGTGGATTGGGAAGCCAATAATGTTTGGACAGATCGTATTATGATCACGCATACGGTCAATATGGAAGAAGCCTTATATATCCATGGGAAATTATTAGAGATGGGGGTTCCTAAATCCAGTATTGTTTTCAGTGAAGCCGGCTGTGTTATCTGTGCCCACTGTGGTCCAAAGTGCATTGGTATACTCTATCTTTTGAAGGAAGATAACAGATAGAAAAGTCTGAATTTCTTCATACATTTTTCGTTTTTATGAACAATTAAAATCTAAGGGTTAATATCTTAAAAAGATATTGACTTTTAGTTTGCTTTAAGGTAAACTATACACGCTAATGATAGCAGCACGTAAACACAACCTGTCCGGAGTTAGTACCCTAAAGGTGGATTAAAGTAACCTCGCTGAAAGGTGAAATTTGTATACTAACAAACGAGTGTTTGGGGTTTATGCCGAGTTATCGTTTTAGCAAATAAAACGTACTTAGGAGGAAGAAATATGTCACGTTACACAGGTCCATCCTGGAAGGTTTCTCGGCGTTTAGGCTTTTCAATTTTGGAAAGTGGTCGGGAACTTGCCAAAAGACCTTACTATCCTGGTCAACATGGGCCAGGTAGAAGAAAAAAGACGACTGAATACGGCAAACAATTAAATGAAAAACAAAAGGTTCGCTGTATGTATGGAGTCAACGAGCGGCAGTTTGAAAGGTTGTTCATCTTGGCTAAAAAGTCCAGTGGTGTTACGGGTGTTGAGTTCTTGCGCATTCTGGAATCACGCCTTGATAACATCGTTTATCGTATGGGCTTAGCAAGAACCCGTCGTGGAGCCCGTCAGTTACTTTGTCACGGTCATGTGCGGGTTGACGGTCAAAAGGTTGATATCCCCTCTTTCTTAGTTAAGCCGGGTCAAAAGATCAGCTTAAAGAAGAAGATAGGCGAACTAAAAGTTGTTCAAGAAGCCTTGGAAGTTGCACCAACTCTAGCGCCATTTGTCGAGTTTGATCGGGAAAAAGAAGAGGGAGTCTACCTTCGTTATCCTGAACGCAATGAACTCAATCACGAGATTGATGAAGCCTTAATTGTTGAATTCTATAACCGTAAGGTCTAATTAAGAAAAGGAAGCAAAACTTCCTTTTTTTATTTTTGCTCTACCGAAAAAGAAAATATATGCTATAATTTTCTTAATTCTAATAAGGGAGTTGTTTTTCATGAATCTAAGCCAATTAAATTTTTACGCCATTACAGGCTTTTGGGGAGTTTTAGTCATTCTTCTAGTAATTGCCTCAGTTGCTTTATTGGCTTTTGTTTGGATTCGTTTGATGACCAAACGGCAAAGATTTCAAAAAGCAATCCTCGATTTAGAAAAGAAAAAGAGTGAAATCAATTCTTTACCAATTGGTTTTAAACTTCTAAAACTTGAACGCATAGGTAATAACAACGTTGTTTATGCCGAAGTTCATCGCGAATATAAGAAGAACTACGATGATTTAGTTAATGAATTTAACCGTGATTTTACGGCTGATTATGCCATCTGTCAACGGGAGTTAAATGAGAAAAATTATCGAAAACTGACCGAGACCTTACAAATAGTCAACAATAAGCTTGATAACTATGATGCCAAGATGAAGCAGATGAGTGAGCAGATAAGTCAATTGACCAAAGATGAAGATGAGACCAGGAAGTTAGAAGCGGAACTAAAAACGCGCAATCGTGAATGTTATGAACGCTACCAACGCAATCATCATGATTTAGATATCTTGCAGGCCGAGTTTAAAGAATACTTCCATCGGATTGATGATAAGTTCCAAACTTATGAGGAATATATGTTTAGAGGTAGTTATACTGATGCTAAAGAAATTTTAATGATGATTAAGGACAACCTTAATGAAATTGAAAGACAAATTGAGGTTGCCCCTAAGTACACCGTGATTTTGACTAAGGAAATTCCGCAAGCTATGAATAAAGTTATCGATAAGTATAATGAAATGCAGTCTAAAAAATATCCCCTGTTCCATGTCTTAGCCAATGCGACGATTAACAATCTCAAGGATCGTTTGACGGCAATTGTCAGTCAACTAAAATCTTTTGAGTATGAGGGAATTGATGGAAAAATTGAAGACATTTATAAAGATATTGAGGGTTTAAATAAACAATTAAATGATGAGAAGAGTGCCCGAGATCGCTTTGATAATGAGCTCGATAAAGTATATGATGAGGCCGAAAATCTTGAACGCTTTTATATTAAACACATCAAGAAAGTAGCGGAATTTAAAAAGTACTATGTAGTCAATCAAGAGCAGGATGCACTTGAGTCAAAATTAAAGCAAGAGATTCAGAAGTTATCAGTGATAAGACGCAGCCTTGATGGTTTGAATTATGGTAATCAAGCGTATTCAACTAGAATTAATAAACTCAACGATTTAATCAATCAAGTTCGGGTGGTTGATGAGTGTAAAAACCAAATTCTCAATAATATTGAAGGGATGAAGGATAGTTCCGATAATGCCTACAATTTAGTAACGGATGGTTCAACGCGTTTACGGAATTTGGAAATCCAAGTTCGCAACTCGCGTGTTGATAAAATTATCCAATACTTTGCTGATGATTTTGTTACAGGTTATGATCTAGTTGAAAAGCTTCAAGAACTGTTTGATAATGTTCCCGTTGAAGTTGACAAACTTCAGCTTTATCGTAGCGAACTAGTCACGCTTTTGAATAAACTGCAAAATGAGGCTGGAAGACAGATAGCTGATGCCAAATATGCTGAAAAACTTTTAATGTACGCCAATTATTTGCGGGTGGAGACGGGTGGCGATAAGCTTAGAGCCATCTCAAAGGCTGAATTATATTACTATGATGGTAAATATGAGGATGCTATCAGAATCGCTTTGAGTTCTTTGGATAGTCTACCGAGCTTTTTAGAAAGAAATCATGAATAATGCTTTATTTTGATTATGCTGCCACCACCCCTGTTTATCCGGAAGTTTTAAAAGCCTACCATGAACTATTAGAAAAATATTATGCCAATAGTGCTTCGGCCCATTATATGGGTTCGCAAGTGGCCTCCTTACAAAATCGGGCTCGACAACAAATTGCCGATTTGTTTGGGGTTAAAAGCAACGAGATAATTTTTACTGGTGGCGCTAGCGAAGCTAATAATCTAGCAATCAAGGGCGTTGCCTTTCAAGCGGCCAAACGCGGCAAACATTTAATTACCACTTCTGTTGAGCATCCTTCCGTATTAAACACCTTTAAACAATTAGAAGAAGAGTTTGGTTATGAAGTAACTTATTTACCCATTGATGAGACTGGCAGGGTTCAACTAAGTGAGCTTAAAAAGGCGCTTAAAAAGACCACCACACTTGTTTCTATCATGTTTGTTAATAACGAGACTGGAGTTGTTAATCCGGTCGAAGAAATTGCCGCTTATCTTAAGGTTAATTGGCCTTTAGTTTGTTTTCATGTTGATGCCACTCAAGGAATTGCCAAAATCAAACTTGATGTTCACAATATCGATTTGTTATCTCTTTCCGCCCATAAAATCTATGGGTTGAAGGGTAGTGGCCTTCTGTTAAAGAAAGAAAAAGTTCAGCTCTTGCCTTTGATTTCGGGTGGGGAGCAAGAATTTGGTTTAAGGGCAGGTACAAGTAATTGGCCGGTTAATGTCATGCTAGCTAAGACTTTGCGCTTGGGCTTTGAAAATAGAGAGCGCAATTATCAAAAAGTTTTAAATTTTAATAAAAAAGTTCGGGCGGCCATCGCCTCTTTAGAAGGGCTTAAAATCAATTCGCCAAGTGATGCTATGCCCTATATTTTAAATGTCTCGTTTATGGAAAAAAAGGCGGGCGTCATCGCTAATTATTTTGAAAAGGAAGGAATATGCGTTTCTAGTATTAGCGCCTGTAGTAGCCAAAAGGAAATCTATAGCCCAACTATTGGGC
>JAAZGG010000166.1 GCA_012511355.1 bacterium
TAAAGAAGATGTTTTCTCCATTTTTGGAAGTTAAAATCAAACGAAAATATCGTTTTGCAGGAACAGATTTATCACTAGTCTTATCACTAATAGTATGATCATCAGTATGAGCATTTAAAGCAATCGTAATCGATTGTTCCTCGTCATGATTATATTCATCATTTAAAATATCGTTAATCCACTTTTTCCATTTGGACTGTTCTTCTAAATCCATGCGATTGATGTATTCTGAAATATTATATTCTTGACCACTGCCTGGGCCATGCCGTGAATAAAGATAGAGCTTCTGTTTTGCAAAATCCGCTCTAACCGTATACTGAATATTTCGTTGATTGATACTTGCATATTTATTTAAACGCCGATTTCCTCGGTGGCTGAGAATAAAGTAAATAACAAAAAGAATTAGGATTAACCCTAAAATTCCAAGCATAGTAATTTGAAAGGTAAAGGACAAAAGCATTTAATCACCTCAAGCGATATTATAGCATATTCTTATGGATATGCTATCGCTTTTGCTTTTTTGTAAGCACTAATCCCTTAATTACTAAGGCACATGTTATACTTTGAGAAATATTCTACTACAACTTGATTAGGATTTTAGACAACCTAGAGATACAACTAAATACCATTATCAATTCTAAGTTCACTATTAATATTGCATCAAAGGACTTAAACTTTAAATTCAACAAGCCATCAATGATTCTTTTTTATAGTCCATAACAATCTTCTCGTAAGTCACAACTTTAATGATTTGTGGTGTTTACTATTACAATTTAAACCATTTCTAACATTGTAAAAAAAGGTGTGATTTTGTTTATCATACCTATTTTTCTCATCTGGCGGAGAAGAAGTGATTCGAACTCTTGCGGGCCTTGCGACCCCTAACGGTTTTCGAGACCATCCCCTTCAACCACTTGGGTACTTCTCCGTTTGTTTATTATAACCCACCAAAAGCTTCTTGTCATATTTTTTTTAAAGTATGATATAATGGGTCTACGAAAAGAGAGAGATAGTTTGCGTTTCCTTGTTATATCCGTATCAGCTGGCGATGGTCACAACGCCATCGGCCGAGCGCTGATTGAAGAATTAAATAAACGTGGTCATACTACTTTGATGATTGATTATCACAAAGGAGTATCACCCTTACGCCAATGGTTTAATAACGATTGGTATTTTTGGGTTTTAAGTAATTGCCCTGGCTTTTCACATCGTACTTATGAACGCTTAAAAAGACGGGACACTAACAAAAAGCCACCGCGTCTTTCGGCTTATAACTTTATGTTTAATTCACCTAAGTCTATTAAATTGGTAGAAAAAACCTTAGCCGATTTTAAGCCTGATGTTGTCTTTTCAACCCATAGTTATCCCGCCGCTTTAATGAGTAAATGGAAAAAAGAAGGACGGATTAACTGTCAATGCTTTTATCTCGTCTCCGATTATGTTATTCATCTCTACACCGAATTAACAACCAATAATGATTACATCTTAACCCCCTGTTCAGACTTTCACTCTACTTTAGAAAAACTGGGTTATGATAAAAAGCAATTCTTAAACATTGGTATTCCCGTACAAACTAAATTTTCAACCATAAGTGACAAAAAGGCTTTGCGTTTAAAATTTGGCCTTAATCCTGAACTTTTTACTGTCCTTTGTCTTTCTGGTGGCGCTGGTTATGGCCGAATAGACTTAATCGTCAAAAATTTACTGACCGTTCAAAGACCCTTACAAATTATTGTCGTTAATGGACGTAATGAAAAAATGAAACAAAAAATTGATAACTATCTTGCAAAAAAGAAAATTAATTCGGTTCTCAATCTAGCTTACTGCAATAATATTGACGAACTTATGGGCGCTAGTGATCTGATGCTTGGCAAACTTGGAGGCGTTGGTGTCACTGAAGCTTTTAACAAAGAACTGCCTTTAATAAGCGTTGGTCAAGCCCCCTTTCAGGAATATGATAACGGACTTTATCTAAGCGAGAAAAAAGCCATTATTAAAATAGATAAGGTAGAAGAAATCCCCGAAGTGTTGACCGATCTTTTTGATCATCCTGAAAAAATTACAGCCTTGAAAGCTA
>JAAZGG010000167.1 GCA_012511355.1 bacterium
GGCGAAAATACTTCGGTTGTCCGCATCACAAGAGTTGGCTCTGTCTGGGTCACCGGCGGTGCTGCTGTAATTGCTATTCTATTATCTTTCTTTAATCTTTTTGACACTTTGATTGGAACAATCCCTGGTCCAGTAATGGGCGGAGTTTGTTTAATCCTCTATGGTTTTATCGCTGCTAACGGCCTAAAGACCTTGGTTGATTCTAAAGTTGACATGACCGAAACTAGAAACTTGATTATTATTTCAGTTATGTTAGTCATCGGTCTTGGTGGGGCGGTTATTATGATTGGTAGCCAAGGTAAATTCTCAACCGCGGCTTTATCAATGATTGTTGGTATTATTCTTAACGCCATACTTCCACACTCGAAAAACGGAGCTTTTGATAAATAAATTAAATGGAACCATTTAGTTGGTTCCATTTTTTTACATCGTGCTATCGTCAAATTGAGTTAAGTATTCTTTTAAGGGTTTAACGACCCTTTTAATACAGCCTTTTTTAAAGGGAGAGACGAGGCGAACGCGCCGATCTTTAAGCAATGAGAGAAAACTTTTGCTGCCCCCTAAGTTACACAAGGCCAAATAACGTTCCCAGGCATCCTGGTGGTTTAAACGATCAAGATTGAAAAACTGAAAAGCTAGAACTTGTGCAATGGTGTAATCAATATAGTAGAAGGGGCTTTCATAGATGTGGCGTTGTCTCATCCAAAAACCACCGTTTTCTAAAAACTCGTTCCCAGTATATTTTAAATGTGGTAAATATTTCTTTTCGATTTCCCGCCATTTGGCTCTTCTTTCAACTGGGCTGATGTTAGGATTTTCATAAATATATTCTTGGAACTCGTCTACCGCTACACCATAAGGAATAAAGGTTATTTCACCTTCTACGTGTGAGAAGTGGTATTTGTCGTTTGCCTCACCAAAGAAGCCCTCGGTCCAAGGATAAGCGAAAAACTCCATGCTCATTGAATGAATTTCACAGGCCTCGTAGGTTGGCCAAACTGTTTCTAAAAGTTTAAAGTCGCGACATTGATAAGCCATAAACGCGTGGCCTGCTTCATGAGTTAAAACATCAACATCGCCACTGGTGCCATTAAAGTTTCCGAAAATAAAAGGCGCCCGATAGGCGGGGAAGGTTGTAGTATAGCCACCGCCGGCTTTATTTGGTCGTGTATCTAAATCTAATAGTTCACAATCTAACATAAAATTGAAAAATTCGCCAGTTTCAGGAGACATTTCTTCGTACATCTTTTTAGCAACGTTAACTAAGTAATCTTTATCGCCTATGGGTCTAGCATTACCACTTAAGAATTTAAGAGGGTAATCATAGTATTTAATACCCTTAATTCCTAAACGCTTAGCCTGCTTTCTAAAAAGTTTTTTTGTAAACGGGACTAAATCGTGGTAGACCTGATCTCGATAAGCCTTGACTTCTTCAGGACCATAATCAACGCGTCCTAGCCTTAAATAACCTAGTTCTACATAATTCTTGTAACCAAGTTTTTTAGCCATGGTGTCGCGTAAATGAACCATCTTATCATATATTTCATCAAGCTCTGATAAATTTTCTGCGAACCACTTATAGTAAGCCTTACTGGCTGCCGCTCTTGTTCGGCGATCGGTATCCGATAAAAATTTGCCCATTGCTGAGAGATTATAAGTTTTACCTTTAAATCTAATTTTAGCCCCAGCTAAAAGTTTGCTATAACGGCTCTTTAATTTATTATCTTCAATTAACTCGGGCATGATTTTGGGATCAAAGGCTTTTAAACTCACTTCGGCGCATTTTAATAAAACCGGACCGTAGTGTTTATCAATCTGTTCTTTAAAAGGACTCTCTAATAAGACTTGATAAAACTCATTGACTAAGGCCTCATAACGCGGTGAAATTTCATCAAGGAAATCCATTTGTTTAACATAATACTCATCAGCAGTATTTAAAGTAAAACGCACGTTGCCCAAACTAAAGTTGGTTTCAACTTTAATTCTAACCTCGGTAATGGCATCTATATTTTTATAAACTTCTCTTGGTTTTTTGGCTTCCTTTAGTTTAATAATTAAAGCCCTAATTTCTTGCTCAATTTCTTCAATATTGAGTTCTTCATAAACATATTCACTAAATTTCAACATTTCCCCACCTCTTCTCAAAATGTTTTTTTATTAATAATTATCGCTGTCTTCATCTTCTTCCTCTTCTTCTTCATCGATTTCTTCTTCGCCGAGTTCTTTTTCATCATCTTCGTCTTTTTCTTCCTCTTCATCAATCGCATAGACTTCGTTCATGTCGATATGAACTTTATCATAGGTGTTTCTTTCGCGTAAATCCCAGACGTTTTCGCCCAAAGTTACAATTCTCCCATCTAGCGTTAGATCTGTATAGAACGAGGAAATGAGTTCTTCAATTGCGCTTTTTTCTATTTTGGCGGCCTTACAGACCTCTTCCCATAATTTGTTAAAAGCTAAAGGCTTCTTTTTCTTTTTTAAGATTTCATAAGCGATTTGAATCATTGATTTTTCATTTATCATTTTTCTTTCCACCTTTTAAATACGTAAATATTAGCATAGTTTTATTTATCCGCCAACTGTTTTTGTAATCATGGCTAAAAATATGTTATTATTTTTATCGGTGATTACAATGACCTTCTCTTTTGAAATTAAACACATCTGTAAACAAACCGGCGCCCGTTATGGTGTTCTACACACAGAACACGGCGATGTTGAAACACCGATTTTTATGCCTGTCGGTACCTTGGCTAGTGTCAAGTATTTGTCCCCTGAAGATTTGTATGCTATGGGTTCAGGAATCGTTTTAGCAAACACCTATCATCTTTGGCTCCGTCCTGGTCCTGATGTTATAAAACAAGCGGGTGGCCTCCACCGTTTCATGAACTATAAACGCCCTCTTCTTACGGATTCTGGTGGCTTTCAGGTTTTTTCTTTGGCCGAAAGACGCAAGATAACTGAAGAAGGTGTAACTTTTAAAAACCATTTAGATGGTTCAAAACTTTTTATGTCCCCTGAAAAATCGATTGAACTGCAAAACGCCTTTGGCGCTGACATCATTATGAGTTTTGATGAATGCCCTCCTTATCCTTGCTCTTATGAATACATGAAAGAAAGTGTTGAAAGGACAACAAGATGGGCCGAACGGGGAAAAAAGGCGCACCAAAATCCTAAACAAGCCCTTTTTGGCATTGTTCAAGGGGGCGCTTATGAAGATCTTCGAAAACTCTCGGCTGAGGCCTTAGTTAAAATCGATTTTCCTGGTTATGCGATAGGCGGAACAAGCGTTGGCGAAACTAAAGAAACCATGTATAAAATGATTGAATATTCAACTAAATATCTACCAGAAGATAAACCGCGTTACTTAATGGGTGTAGGTAGTTATGATGCCATTATTGAAGGCGTGCTTCGCGGTATTGATATGTTTGATTGCGTTTTACCTACAAGAATCGCTCGCCACGGGGCGCTTATGACCTCAACCGGACGAATAAATATCCGTGATAAAAAATATGAATTTGATTTTTCTCCTTTAGATGCCGAATGTAATTGTTACACTTGCCAAAATTATAGCCGGGCTTATCTACGACATCTTTATAAATGCGAAGAAGGCTTTGTTAAAAGATTATTATCAATCCACAACATTAACTTCTTACTCAATTTAACTAAAGAAATTCGTCAGGCGATTTGTGAAGATCGCTTTGGGGATTTTAAAGAAGCTTTCTTCCATAAATACGGCTTAAACGTTACTAATCCACGAGGTTTTTAAAATGCGCACTGATGATTTTGATTATTACTTACCAAAAGAATTGATTGCTCAAAGCCCCTTGCTGGACCGTTCTTCCTCGCGGCTTTTAGTTTTAAAACGCCAGGAGGCTTCTATTGAACACCGGCACTTCAAAGATATTATTGAATATTTTAAAAAGGGCGATGTTTTGGTTAGAAATAACACCCGGGTAATCCCCGCCCGCTTATTTGGTATCAAAAAAGAAACTGGTGCTAAAGTTGAGGTCTTGCTTTTAAGACAAACAAGCGAAGATATTTGGGAGTGTTTAGTGGGTAATGCTAGAGTAATTAAGCTAGGGACAGTTGTTGAGTTTTCTAATGGTCTTTTAAAGGCTGAGTGCTTAGAAGTTAAAGACGAGGGTATCCGCTTATTTAAAATGTCTTACCAAGGAATTTTCTATGAACTGCTTGATAAACTTGGCCAAATGCCGCTGCCGCCATATATCAAAAAGAAACTAGAAGACAAAGAGCGTTATCAAACCATTTATGCCAAAATTAATGGTAGCGCCGCCGCCCCAACCGCCGGTTTTCACTTTAACGAAGAAATCTTTATTCAACTTAAAAACAAAGGCGTAGAAATTGTAGATATTACCTTGCATGTGGGTTTAGGAACCTTTCGTCCCGTTGATGAAGAAGAAATTGAAAAACACAACATGCATGAAGAATATTATTTTATTGATGAACAAGCTGTCGCTTCCTTAAATAAGGCTTACAAAGAAAAACGAAGAATTATTGCTGTTGGAACAACATCTGTTCGAACTTTAGAAGCGAATTTTAATAAATTTGGTCATTTTCAAAGCGAAAGCAGTAGAACTAATATCTTTATTTATCCTGGTTATCAGTTTAAAACCATTACCGCGCTTGTTACCAATTTTCATTTACCAAAATCTACCCTTATTATGTTAGTATCGGCTTTTGCAGGACAAGAATTTACTAAACAAGCTTATTTAGAAGCCGTCAAAGAAAGGTATCGCTTTTTCTCGTTTGGCGATAGTATGTTAATTTTATGATTAAAAGTTACAAATTAGGCGAAGAATTATTAGAACAAGTTAGGCGCTTGCCCTTTAGGCCAAGTTTGCTTTTGCACGCCTGTTGTGGTCCTTGCTCAACTTATCCCTTGCAGTTATTAAACAAGATTTTTAATATTACCGTTTATTACAATAATTCTAATATCTATCCTTTAGAAGAATATGAAAAACGCTTTATTAATCTTAAAAAGTATATTGATA
>JAAZGG010000168.1 GCA_012511355.1 bacterium
AAATAATAAATTGGTTTAATATAAAAAGCAGACAAGACAGTTAACTTGCTTTTTGATTCCTTTTCTTCTAGACTTGGAAATATCAAGAAGTTTTTTGATAAGAGTAGAAAGTTTTGGTGATATAAATGAAGATTTTACTAGGGTTTTTGATTCCCTTAATTGGAACAACCTTAGGAGCAGCCTTAGTTTTACTATTAAAAGGACAATTAAATAAAAAGATTAAAAAGGCTATGTTGGGTTTTGCGGCTGGGGTTATGGTGGCGGCCTCAATTTGGTCTTTGATTAATCCAGCCATAGAGATGTCAGAGTCTTTGGGAGTTTGGACCGCCCTACCAGCAGCCGTGGGTTTTTTAATAGGTGTAGGCTTTCCTTTGCTTTTAGATACGCTAGTTCCTCATCTACACAGTTCGGGCATTATGGAGGGAAGACCAGCGAAATTTAATCGTACTGTCAAGATGATGTTTGCGGTAACTTTACACAACATCCCTGAAGGTATGGCGGTGGGTATTGTGCTTGCGGGAGTTATCAGCGGTCAAGAAATTATATCAATGAACGCCGCTTTAGCTTTATCCATTGGTATCGCCCTTCAAAACTTCCCTGAGGGAGCGATTATTTCCTTACCCTTTTATCAGGAAGGCCATAGTAAAAAGAAATCTTTTTTTCTAGGCTTCCTTTCTGGTGTAGTTGAACCGATTGCCGCGGTTTTGACAATGTTGTTAGTAAGTATTGTTGAACCGATTTTGCCTTATGTTTTAGCCTTTGCTGCGGGAGCGATGATGTATGTAGTTGTTGAAGAATTAATTCCTGATTCGCAAACAGAAACGCACTCTAATATCCCTACGGTAGCTTTTGCTTTGGGTTTTGTTTTGATGATGGTGTTAGATGTTACTTTAGGTTAAGAAGGAAAAAAATGAAAGTTTTAGAACATTTAAAAAGCTTAGCTGAGTCAAGTTATGCCAAATTTATTTCTAAATTGATTCCAACAATTTCTTCGGAAAGTATTATTGGAGTACGCCTACCTTTATTACGAAAGACCATTAAAAATACCTTAAATGATCAAGATAAACAAAGACTCTTGTGCAATTTACCGCATAAGTACCACGAGGAAAACCTTCTTCATGCCTTAATTATTAATGACATTAAAGATTATAATGAATGTTTAGAAGTTTTAAAAACTTTTTTACCTTTCATTAATAATTGGGCGGTTTGTGATAATTTAACACCCAAGACCTTTAAAAAACATTCTGATAGACTTTTACAAGAAATACCTTCTTTCTTAAAGAGTAAGAACACTTATACTTGTCGTTTAGGCATCAAGTTTTTAATGAATTTTTATTTAGATGAAGAATTTGATGATAAATATTTGACTTGGGTGGCCGAAATTACTAATGACGAGTATTATGTTAAAATGATGCAGTCATGGTTTTTTGCAACCGCTCTTGCTAAACAATGGTCTAAGACGATAAGTTATTTCCAAACAGGGAAATTAAATGTCTGGGTACATCAAAAAAGTATCCAAAAAGCCATAGAAAGTTACAGAATTAGTCCCGAGCAAAAGGCTTATTTACGTACGTTGAGATAAGAGGTTTTTCGCTAGTTAAAATGTAAAGAAAGTCTTTTTTAATTGAAATACATTAAAAAGGGAGTACCCTGATAATAAATAGAGTTAACACAGAAATCATTCGCGGAGAGAAGGGCTAAAGTGTTTAATAAAATTTAGGACAAGTTTAAGAAAATAATTTTGGATTCTGAAAGAAGAGACTTGTTTTTACATCGTGGTCTTTACATTTCTTTTGGTATTCTAGGGTCTATAATAGGAATTGACAATATCGTTGCCGGTACTGACAAACCTCTTAATTATTCCTTGATTTTTGCTGTTCTTTGCGTGTTTAAACTGTTTTTCTCTTACTTTGGTCCAATATGGCAAAAAATTATGGCCTTTCTTTTAAAAGTTGAAACCATTCTTTTTTTAACCGTTTTATTCGTTAGTGGGACACTAAATGGTTTTGTAACTTTATGGATTCCTTTACTACCTGCCTGTGGCTTTTTGTTTTTTGGTTTACGGAGTGGTTTTATAATAAATGGCATTATGTTTGTTATTATCATTTTCCTTTGTTGGATTCCAGCAGGGCAAAATCTTCTTCAATATGATTACGGTAGCACCTTTTTAATGCGTTATCCTATACTTTATTTTTGTTATATTGTAGTCGGAATTATTATCGGAGGGGCTTTTATTTACACTCAAAGAGCTTATTATAGACTAGCCACTCATGATCAAATGACAGGGGCCTTTAATCGTTCGGGTTTTTCAGAGCAAGTTTATGATGCGATTTTAAAGAGTACGGCTAATAGCTTTGGTTTTATGATTTTGGATTTAGATTTGTTTAAAAATGTCAATGATATTCATGGTCACTTCGTTGGAGACGAAATTCTTTGTCGCTCAATGGAACTGATTCGCAAGAATTTGTCTGATTGTTTAGTTTGTCGTTGGGGTGGTGAAGAATTTGCGGTTTTTGTAACGGAAGGTGATAAAACTAAAGACCTTGCAGAGAAAGTTTGTTTAGCGTTTTCCGAAAATGTTTTCGTTACCAAGGGTGGAGTTGACATAAAACAAACAATTTGCGTGGGAGCGATTGAGGTTGAACGCAATAAAATGTTTTCTTTAGATAGTTTGGCCTTGGAAGCCGACAACTGCCTTTACCAAGCTAAAAATGAAGGTCGCAATAAAGCAATCTTTAAAAAACTAGATTAAAGAGCCGAATATGAAAAGAAGAATATTTTTTATACTAAGCATCGGCCTTCTTCTTGTTTTTTTAACTTCTAATAATAGAATTATTCTTAATGCTGACGTTGGTCCTAAACCCAGTGTTACTGTTAAAGTTAAAACCTTAGATTATGACAAATGTTATATAACTTTACTTTCTAAAACTGACTGTAGTGGACCGTGGAGTGTAGATAGAGAATATCGTGATTGGGATAACGAGGCCCTGCGTC
>JAAZGG010000169.1 GCA_012511355.1 bacterium
AAGGAAGTATGGCGAGAAATATTGTTCATTTTTTTTCTTTGATAGCTTTCTCTAGTGGCATGTATGTTGGTTGTGGTGTTTCATGCCGATCTGAGTGGGGTGTTTTCACCGAAGCTGTTGTTATGCTTAGGCGAGTTGGGGCAGCCATGAAGTTGTTTCGTCTTGATAGGTACTTTAGTATGTGAAGGGTCATTAGAGTGTTTGGCCGCTCGGTGTTGCTATTTATGATTCCTAAGGAGAACATCGCTTGGATTGGTGCTTGGGCAGATATTTTGACGCGGATGGCGGTTTCTCCTGTTGATTTTTTGTTTGAGTATTTTCATCGGAATTTTTCTGAGAGCGGTTTTTCAGTTGATAAAGGACGTTTTGGCAGCATAGTTAGGCAGAGGCGATAAGACCGTCAGCAGACTGCGCTGTTCTCAAACGCTCTGTTTCATAACATTTATGCGATTAGAATTAACCCAAAATAGTTTTGTCCCAATGCCCATAGCGGCTGTAGTATAGTCCACAGCAGTTTATGCTTTCATGAAGGCTTCTTTGAGGTTCCTGTTCTTGTATTTTTCAAGCAGTTTAATGTCTGCTTCATACTTAGCCTGGAGGATTGCATTATAAACCCCATTTTTATCAATGAAGCAGTTGTAGCGTTTTGTCGCTCGACCTTTTTTGACGCTTTCATTGTGTTTTTCTTTAGCTTTTTGATAGTGCTTCTTAACAACTTTAGCGAGTTCACGCTTAGTTAAGGCATAAACGTCTTCAGAGTCTTCTTTCAAATGGATTAAAAGCCATAAGTCTGGAGTATATTTTGCTTCTTTCCCTATTTGAGCTTTAATTTTTCCGAATATCTCAGCATATGTCGGTTCGTTGGCACAAACTTGCTGTTGCAGTTTTTTAACGTCTTCGGGTGAACCAATTTCGACTTTAGCTACTCTGAAGACAAATCCTTCGTTGGCAGAACATTTTATCTGAACCTTCTTTGTATTGCCACCAATGGAAACTTCAACATCGTAGCCCTTTGTTAACTTGCCTTTCCAAATATAATCAGCGTTTTCTTGAAAAACCTTATGGAGTTTGATTAGTCCTATAGCTTCTCCGAAGACACCGTTGATTTTATTTTTTAATTCCAGTTTTTTTTTATAGCTTTTCGTTTGCTTCTAAGGTAGCTTTGATTTGGCTTAGCATCTGCTTTAAAGATTCAATATCTGGTTTTCTTATCCTGTCAGAGTCCTGCAACTATGTCGCCTTTTCTATCAGTATAGTGCTTTATGGATTTAAAACCTGTTTATAGTAAATCCCATCGTTTTTGATACTTCAATACCAATTGTGATAGTTCGTGATCTGTCGGAAACTTTTGGCTCCACCAATTCAGACTGTTGCCGTAACCCTCGTTGCGTTTATCCGAAACAAATTTGGTGGTGAACAATTCTTTAATTGGCACTATACTAACTGGTCCACCTAAATTTGAGTAGTCAAAGACTATTGCATAGTCATCTTTCCAAGATTCTCTCCAATAAATAAGATAACAGCCGTGAGAATTAACCCTCGTCTGCTCAACGTGAACTACTTTTTTCCCTTTAATCCATGATTTGCCTCCTATTTTTTGGTATCCTAGAGCAAGAAGCTCATTCTCAACGTTCATCTTAATTACTGCTGATGAGGCAACTGAAATAATGTTAAAAGTATCTTTTGACGCTGTACTTGTTGAGGTTATACGTTTAGTTTTCGCTGCAATTGAAGAATTATGATGTTTGCTGTGGTATTCCTTACAAATTATTCGATTTTCGCTTGAGCCTTTAAAATCCACATATTTTAAGCCTTTTTCTCCCAAACGTGGTTCATGATGTAAAGCATACTCACTAGCTTTCGATGGGGCAAGATCCTTTCCGCAGCCTTTACACTTGAAATTTTGTTTAGATAGCAGAAAATTCTTGTATCGACGATAAGGTGTCATTTGATAAAGCAAGTTCAAGTTATCTTCACCCATTAACAAAGTCAGAACTGTTCCATCTTTTTCAAATTTTAGTTCATCAGTATCATCATCATAGCGTATCTTTAGACCATTAACCGTTTCACGAATCTTCAACAATAAGCCCTCTATTAAGTGCCTGATTAATTATTAGACCTTAGGCGCTATTATGCTTGGCAGGTTTGCCATTGCTTTCCGCCTCCTTTAAAGCTTTCTCAGAAAGATAAAAAGATTGTTATATCTAGAAATAGCCTTACATTTTCTGTTTTAGGTATATCTCAGCTGGAGTTAAATAGCCTAACCCTTCATGCGGCCTGACATAGTTGTAGTAACAAATAAAACTCCAATGCTCCCTAAACAAGT
>JAAZGG010000170.1 GCA_012511355.1 bacterium
CGTTATGACCACCATAAACTAAAGTGATTTGTAACTTAGGATAAACTTCTTTTAAGCGACTGTGAATTTCCTTAACAACCTCGCGCCGAGGAATAACAAAACCTACTCGATAGCCTTTAGCTAGCGCCGCATCAATGCTTTTGAAAACCATTTCTGTCTTACCGCTACCACAAACAGCGTTGATGTAGACTTCTTGTTTTTCTTCCAAAATAGCAGCCGCCACTTTTTCTTGATTTTTACTCAAAGAATATTTAAGCTGCGGGCTAACTAATTTGGCTTTGATGTACTTGCTAATCTTGGCTTTTTTCCCCTTAAACTTAATACAGGCGCGACAATATACTTGCCCGTTTTTATAGCCAAACAAACTTTCTTTTGTGTTTCCACATCTCTTGCAATAAATATTTTCACCCCCTCATCTATTACATAGGGACGAAAAACAAAAACTCCTAAATTATTTTAAAAAAGAAAAAACGGTTGTCTTTGAAAGAACAACCGCATTATTTGTTTTATTAATTAAATATGTTTCTAATCTTCTAAAGCTTCAAAACTTTCTAATTTCTTTTTGGGGATAGGTTTAGAATCACCATGTTTAACAAGGGACATAGTAGAAAAAGCTAAAACGCAGAAAACACAACAGTAAGGGAATAAGACCGTCATGGTTCCAAAACCATCCATAATTAAACCCGAAAGAATCGGTGTGGCAATCTGGGCAGCCATCGAAGCCGTGTAATAAATACCGGTATATTTACCAACATTTGCTCCTTGACTCATCTCCACCACCATGGGGAAAGAGTTGACATTTATCGTGGCCCAACCAATACCGGCCAAAGCCATAACTGCGTAGACAAGAATTTTTCCTAAACCGCTGGGCTCAACTAAAAAACAACCAATAAAGAAAGCACTAAAAAGAATAGTTATTCCAAGCAAAATAGTTTTTTTGCGTCCTATTTTTGTGGACAATTGACCGATAGGAATATAAGAAATAATCGCGGCCGCTTGAGCAACAATTAAAGGTAGTGAATAACCAGTATTTAAAACTGTCGTTGCATAAACCGAGAATTTAGAGGTGGCGGCATTATAGGCAAAGAACCAAAAAACAATAGAGGCCAAAATCAAGCCAAAGGATCGAGCCACATCTTTGGGCATTTTTTCCGAACTAGCAAAACCCTGCTCGTCATCTGCTTCTTCTAAACCATACTCCCTTTGTTTCAAATGCATTTCTGCTACCAGTTTAGGTTCATTAACTTTTAATAGGAAAATTGCAAGAGCCACTAACATAAGCGCCCCTAAAACAATAAAACAAAGTGTGTAAGATCGATATTCTTTCGCTAAAAAATTCGTAAGAATCAAAGCCGTTACACCACCTGCTGAGCCCATTAAATTTATAATGGCATTAGCCTTACTCCTCAAGGGTTTAGGCGTGACATCTGGCATTAAGGAAACCGCTGGTGTTCTAAAAATAGACATAGAAACCAAAACTAGACATAGCATGACTAAAAACCCAGCTAAGTAAAAACCATTTACAACACCATCATCTTGAATATGAAAAGAGCGGGCGCTGGCTGCTAATTCTTTAGTTCGATATAAAGTTTCTGTTCCTTGATAAGTAAAGCCATAAACGCTATTACTAACCCTATCCTCTTTTTCATCAGCGCGACGACCAAAATTAAATTTACCATCAATAATTTCCGCTTGAATTGCTTCTAGATCATCCTCTTGATGAGAAAAAACTTTGCTAAAAAAGAGCGAGATATCGGTTTGAGTCTTTGCCTTTTTGTCCATGACCGTAATCACACTTCCTTCGGCATAGTCTTGCGAAGCAACCGTAACCACCGGATTTATCTGGGCTTCTTCTACTTGTTTACGCTGAAGATTATCGAAAATCGAAACGGTGACAATTAGAAGCGATGCGCAAATGGTTCCAATCAAAATGTATGGAGTTCTTCGCCCCATTTTCGTTTTCGTGCGATCAGACAATACGCCAAAAACCGGTAAAAGAATGATAGCAAAAATATTGTCGGCCGCCATAACTAAGCCTGATAGAGTTTGGTTCAAACCAAAACTATCGATGAGCATTTTGGCAATGACATTGTCATAGACTTGCCAAAACATACAAATCAAAAGAAAAGCAAAACCGACATAAATTGTTTTTTTCGTGTTGAGTTTCATAGTCTTGAATCTCCTTTTTAAATTACCCTAATTATAACATAGCGCCCCAATTACCAAAACATCAATTTCCCTCGACGGTGAAAAGTTTTATTTTTCTATCATAAAAAATTAAAGGTGAAACAGCATTGCTCTGCCCTTACTAAGCATAAAAATCATAATGGTTGATCAAAAAAACGAAACCAAATTAAAACAATGCAAAAAATCTGTTATCAATTTAATTTTCTTTTATTTTTTATTCGTGACTATTTTATACATTGTCCGCATTTCATCACGCCCCATTAATTTGGGAACTGGGTAAAGGGGGTTGCCTTCGGCTAACGCCCGATCAACCATTGTTTCTAAATCTTCGTCCTTGTATGGTTCTAGATATTTGGGAATCTTCATATATTCATTATATTCACGAATACTCTTGATGAATTTATTAGCCAATTCTTCATCGCTTGCACCATCTAAACCGATTTCTCTAGCTAAAATTGCCAAACTCTTCCAAACACTTGAACCATAATAATCTAAAACATAGGGTAAAATAACCGCATTAGCATGGCCGTGGGCCGTATGATAAAAACCTCCAAAGGTGTGAGCAATTGCATGAACATAACCAACATATGCTCTAGTAAAAGCAACTCCCGCCTTGTAAGCGGCTATCTGCATATTATTCCTAGCCTCTATATTATCTGGTTCGTCATAGGCTACTTTGATATTAGCAAAAATAAGTTTAGTTGCCTCTATCGCCATTTTTTTGGTTTTGGAAGTATTACTATGACCAATAAAAGCTTCAACGGCATGTGTTAAGGCATCCATTCCTGTTGTCGCTGTAACAAAGGCTGGTAATTTGACTGTCAAAAGAGGATCTAAAACGGCATAATCGGGAATTAAATGCGGATCATTAATGGCGTATTTTTCTTTTGTTTTACTATTGGTAACCACAGCCGCCAAAGTCGCTTCACTTCCGGTTCCTGCGGTGGTTGGAACTGCAAACAGTATTGGTAATTTTCTACCAACTTTCAATAAGCCCTTCATTTGGGGAATGCTTTTCTTAGGATTTACCACGCGGGCTCCGACCCCTTTAGCACAATCCATTGGCGATCCCCCACCAAAAGCAATAAGAGCTTGGCAAGAGGCTTCTTTATATTGGGCATAAGCCTCTTCAATATTATCAATGGTCGGATTAGGCACGGTCTTATTGTAACAACTATATTTGATTCCTTCTTTTTCTAAAGCCGCAAATAAACCATCTAGCAGCCCTAAATTATAGAGA
>JAAZGG010000171.1 GCA_012511355.1 bacterium
ATTACCATGAACTCTATTTATATCCGAAAAATTGAGTCTAGCATCAGTAACATAAACAGCCATTTTTAAAACAACCGGTTCTTTTGATGAGAATAAAAAATAACCCGCATTATTTAGTTTGCCATCTTTATACAAGCCTAAAATTGCAAGCAATTCTTCTTCATTATATTTCTCTAATGGCTCCAATCTGCCACAATCAACTGATTTATTATAAAAACTTTCAAGGGCATTTGAATCAACATCATCTAATCCATATGGAGTTAGATTATTTTCCCATATTGAAGTAAAGTCATTATTTAACATCATATGTTTTAATTCGTCTGGAGTAATATCTTCTGCCCTAACATGAACTCTTTTGAAGTATTTTCCATAGGACGAATAAGGTCTTTCATTTCCTTTGACTTCTACTTTTATCACATCTAATCCACCTAAATTAACCCTATCAATTTGAGGATATATCATGGGTTTAATTGCTGATTTAATACATCTAGCAACATCATTGAGCGAACTTGCGCTTATCTCTTGACCGCAAACTTGACCATTAGGTTTTACACCAAAATATAATGTGCCATAACCGTGCTTATTTAACATTGCACATATATCATTCATAGCAGCTTTTAATTCACTTGTGGATTTTTTGAATTCTAGTGTTTCATTCTCGATTCCTAAGTTCATATAAACCACTCCTTTTCTAATTGTTATTATACAATATGTCACTGTAAATGTCACTGTAAATGTCACTGTATAAACACAAAACAAATTGGGCTAAACAAATCTCAATATCTTTTATTATATTTTAGTTTGCAGTAGCCACGCATGTAATAAAAGATAAGTATTTTTGCGTTTTTTAAATAAGGATTTTAGTTTTTTTAAACATATCTTTCTTGTTTCCTAATACCCAACTTATTCAAAATTCTTTCTTGAAGAGTAAACATTTTTTTCTCATCTTTCTCATTCATATGATCATAGCCTAAAAGGTGTAAAAGGCCGTGAGTGAAAAGGAAAGCCATCTCGCGACGGATACTATGGCCATAGGCGCTAGCCTGCTTTTTAGCCTGATTATAACATATTAAAATATCCCCTAAAGGTAAGGGCATATCCTTAGGTAAGGTATAGTTTACCCCCTCTAGTTGAGCAAAGCTCAAAACATCAGTAACCTCATCAATTGCTCGATAAGTCCTATTAAATTCCCTGATCTTTTCTTCGCTCACAATACTAAGCGATAATTCATAACTGCCACCCATTCTTTCATGGGCAAAAACGACAAGAGAAATTTGCCGAAAAAGTTTCTGGTAGCCAACGAGTTTTTGTTCTAACTCATTCTGATAATGAATCTTAATTCTCATAGTTTAATTATAACACCTTTTTCTTGCTTAAAAAAGCCAACAAAATAAAAAGAAGAACAAAGCCGTAAGTAAAAGTGTGCTAGCCAAAAAACGCCAGGGATAAGCCAAAGATGCTGGCAACTTTTTTGAACTTATTTTCGGCCCTTTGACCACTAAATAATAACCCGTCCAAACTCTTTGTAATTTCTTTAAACTCATAAAGCGCTTGCCAAAAGCAGCAGGATTTGCTACCAAGGCCTTCTTTCCTTCTATCTTTTCTAAAACCACATAATGACAAGCAAAAAAGCCCCGCAAGTGCAGAATTACCGGTAGAGTATCAATTCTTTTTAAAGCACAATCCTTCACCAAATAGGAACTTGATGTTAATCCTAATAAACAAAAGAGATAATGCATGTCA
>JAAZGG010000172.1 GCA_012511355.1 bacterium
AAGAAGTAAAGAACAAGTTGAAAGAATTTATCGGGGTTGGAAAAAAGCGGTAGAAGCCACCCGGGTGTTCAAGTAAGGGGGATTTTATGTTTGATATCCTAATTATTGGGGCCGGGGTTGTTGGCTCAGCTATCGCTAGAGAACTTGCGAGGTATCAAGTTAAAGTAGCGGTGTTAGAAAAAGAAAATGATGTCTGTGAAGAGAGTTCAAAAGCCAATAGTGCCATCGTGCATTCCGGCTACGACCCACTCCCAGGCACTTTAAAAGCTAAACTCAATGTTGAGGGAAATAAATTGTTTGATCAATTGAGTCAAGAACTTGATTTTGAATTTGAAAGAATTGGTTCTTTGACAGTAGCGAAAAACAAGGAAGAGTTAGCCGTGCTTGAAGAATTAGTAAAACGCGGTCAAGAAAATGGCGTTTTTACTCGCATTGTTAAAGATGAAGAATTGCAAGAAATGGAACCATTTTTAGTTGATGAGGCCATCGCTGCCTTATATGCCCCAACAGCCGGTATTGTCAATCCTTTTGAATATAATGTCGCCTTGATGGAAAATGCCATGGATAATGGTGTCCAACTCTTTTTGAATAATAAAGTTATCTCGATTAATAAAAAGAAAAACTATTACGAAGTACTAACTAATAAGGCTATTTATAAGGCCAAAGTAGTTGTTAATGCGGCGGGTCTTTATAGTGGCGAAATCGCTAAGATGATCGGTAATGATAGTATAAAAATCACGCCCTTCAAGGGAGAATATTATGTTTTAGACCATTTTGAGCGACCCTTTGTCAAGCACACAATTTTCCCACCACCTTCACAGGTTGGAAAAGGAATTTTAGTTTCGCCAACGACTCATGGTAATTATCTTCTTGGTCCTAATAGTGTAGAAACAGTGCCAGAAGATAAATCAACCACGGCTGCTGGTTTAGCCTCCATCAGAGAAGGAGCCCAAAGTTTAGTACAAAAAATTCCTTTCCAAGAAGTTATTCGCTCTTTTGCGGGTCTTAGAGCTAAGGATATTTCAGATGATTTTGTTATTGAGGAAGATAAGAAAAATCGAAACTTTTTTCATGTGGCTGGCATTCAGTCTCCAGGTTTGGTTTCTTCACCTGCGATTGCTAAACTAGTCGTCAGCTTAATTGGAAAGAATATTAAATTAGAATCCAATCCTAATTTTAATCCTTATCGTCGCCCTTTGATTCGTCTAAAGAAAATGCCTTTAGAAGAAGTTGAAAAACTGATTGCTAAAGATCCGCGTTTCGGTCGTATTATTTGCCGTTGTGAGAAGATTTCTGAAGGAGAAATCGTCGATGTCATTCATCGTAACTGCGGCGCGAGAACGGTTAAAGGAATTAAAAAACGTATTCGTCCAGGCTTTGGCAAATGTCAAGGTGGTTTCTGTGAACCTCTATGTGTCAAAATTCTTGCCCGTGAGCTCGGCTTAAATGCTTTAGATATTCGTTATGGAACAAAGGATTCATATATTTTAGTCCGTCCAAGTAAGGAGGAAGAACATGAAAAAGGTTGATTTAGCGATCATTGGTGGTGGCAGGGCTGGGTTAGCGGCCGCGATTAGTGCTTACGATCAGGGTATTAAATCTCTAGTGATATTTGAAAAAGATGATCACCTTGGAGGAATCCTTTTTCAATGTATTCATAGTGGTTTTGGTCTACAAGAATTTAAAGAGCAATTAAGCGGCCCTGAATATGCCGAAAGATT
>JAAZGG010000173.1 GCA_012511355.1 bacterium
CCTTATAAGAAGAGGCCGTATCGGTATCAAAAGTAAAGGCTGGGGAATAAACGCCATTTAATCCTTCAGGCTTAACACTTCTTTTAAAAGCGATTGGGGCAAATAATTTCTTTTTGGCCCAGGCGATAACTTTTTCAGTAGCGACTTTCACATCGATAAGAAAAGGGACGACACCATTAGGTTTAACACCTGATAGTTCTTCAACTTCTACGACATTAGTCGTGCCACAAAAAGGACAAATCTTAGCAATTTCATTCCTATTTAAGACTTCGGAAGCCCCACAATTATTACAACGATAAATATGGGTTTCTTTGCCCCACTCATTGTCCTGCTTCTGAATTAACTTACCAAAGGATTGTTCAACACTAATATTGCCAAAATTGATTTCTTTCTTACTGCCACAATAAGGGCACTTTAAAGCTAAATCATTGGGCGAATATTCCATGTTGGCGCCACAGACTGGACACTTAGCAACCTCGGTTGTGTTTTCGGTTTCTTCAAAAACTTCTTGTTTTTGTTCTTCTTGCACCTTATTCACCTACTCGGCAATTTTGCTGCCACATTCGGGACAAAACTTCGTCCCCGCCTCTAACTCTTTCTCACATTTTGGACAGGTTAACTTTAAAGAAGTCCCGCATTCTGGACAAAAGCGGGCGTTTTCACTAACCGCCGCCCCACACTTAGGACAAGACTTACCTGTCGGTTTACCACATTCAGGGCAGAATTTAACTCCCACTTTAATCATCTTGCCACAAGAAGGACAAGGCATGGTCGCTTCGGCTGCCTTAGGCGAGGCCATCTCTTGGGTCATACTACCAAAGGCTTTACCTAGGTTAGCCCCAACACCAAGACCAATTCCAGCTCCCATCATCGTGCCAGCGGCCCCAGGATTCTTAGCCGCTTCCTTCAAAGCTTCGGCCTGAGCAAGTTGAGTGTAGATATCGATATTCTTTCTCATCATCCCTAGCCGTGTCTGCTCATCAAGCGCCTTTTCAAGTTCTTCAGGCATCGAGAAGTTTTCAAAATTAACCTTGGCAAGTTCAATACCAATATCCTTTAAATGCGATGACAAAACTGTTTGAACATAGGTTCCTAATTCAACTAGGTTGGCCGCCATATCTAAAACGGGAATCTTGGATTCACCAACGGCATCGGAAATGTTGGTAACCACAATTGAACGCAGCCAATCAGTTATATCTTCTGTTTTATAAGTGGAATTGGTGCCCGATAATTCTTTCATAAATAGATAGGCATCTTGAACCTTAAAAGTATAAGTACCATAAGCTCTTACTCTAACCGCCCCAAAATCCTTATCTCGGATGATAATCGGATTGGTCGTCCCCCACTTGTTATTGGTGAACATCTTAGTATTGACAAAATAAACATCCGATTTAAAGGGGCTTTCAAAGCCGTACTTCCATGATAACAATTTGGTGATCAAGGGGATGTTATCCGTATCTAAAGTATAGGTTCCGGGTTCAAAAACATCAGCCATTCTGCCCTTATCAGCAAAGATGCAAACTTGGGAATCGCGAACGATTACCTTGGAGCCACGACTAATAAAATCTCTTTTAATGTTGTACTCATATTTGTAGACGATGGTATTTGAGGAACTATCCTTCCATTCAATTACCTTTAATAATCCCATAATTCTTCCTCCTTTTAGCAAGCTAACAATGTTTGTTCTTAAAATAATCACATACAATAAAAGTATACTATGCTTCTTTAATAAAAAAAAGAACTTTTATAAAGTTCTCTATTTTTGACATCCCTATCACGGCCTTGAAAAGATTATAAATATTAGAATAAGAGAGCGCTAATATACCAAAATTAAATTCCTACTCGCAAAACTCTTAATTTTTTCAAGTTTTTCAAGTAGAATTTGTTTGAGTGAGAAGTATGTTATTAAATATAATATATTTTTCAGTGTTGATGAAAGCATTCTGTTATTTGGACTAACTTTGATTAGTAAATAAATAAGATACCTAGATATATAGGAATAAAGAATAGATATAATAGATATATTAAAATATAAAATGATATAATCTGCAATTTATGGAATATAATCCTTACATTTTTTGGAATAAAACCCTTGCAATTTATGGAATGAAACGCTTGCAATTTATGGAATTGAGTTGTATAATGTGGTCGGGTGATATAAATGGCAACTATTAATTATAGAAAAAGATTAATTGAATCAAGAATTAAAAAGACCATGGGCTTTAGTGGTGGTGTAGTCATTGAAGGGGCTAAATGGGTTGGTAAATCAACAACAGCAAGTAGATTTGCGAATACGGTGGTGAAACTGCAAGATCCTATCGTAAGAGAAAAGTATAAAACTTTCGCAACCATTTCCAAAGAAAAAGTTTTAGAAGGAAAAAAACCTATTTTATTTGACGAATGGCAAGATGTTCCAGAAATTTGGGATTTTATTCGTATTGATATTGATGATTATAATCATAAAGGTGCCTATCTTCTAACTGGTTCAACAAGAAAACAAAACGTAAAAACATATCACACCGGAACAGGAAGAATAAACTCTGTTTATATGCGACCAATGAGTTTATATGAAAGTGGCGAGTCTAACGGATTGGTCTCTTTAAACGATTTATTTAATCATCAAAACAACATTCCAAGTGTTGCAATATCTAATGTTAGCATAGATGATATAACAAAATTAATTTGTAGAGGAGGCTGGCCAGGAAGTCTAGATTTAGAAGAAGACTTGCAATTTGAGCTTCCGAAACATCTTTTAAAAAGTATTATCGAGAAAGACTCTGATGAGATTGATGGAATATCAAAAGATAAAGAAAAATTGGAAAAAGTTATTAGGAGTTATGCAAGAAACGTTTCTACATTAGCTTCTGATTCAACCATCTACAAAGATCAATCAACAAGAGAAATAGTAAGTGTTAAAACTTTTGATACCTATATGAACGCTTTAAAAAGATTATTTATTGTTGAAGATGTTTTACCTTGGTCGGTAAATATTAGAAGTTCTAGTAGACTTAGAAAAGGCAGTAAAAGACAATTTGTAGATCCTAGTATTGCTGTTGCTGCTCTTGACCTTTCTCCTAAAAAATTGTTAAACGATTTTGAAACTTTTGGCTTTTTATTTGAATCTATTGCTACCAGAGATATTAGAATTTATGCAGAAGAACTTGAGGGTAAAGTATATTATTATAATGACTCGACCGGACTTGAAGTGGATTTAATTGTTGAATTAAGGGACGGCTCATGGGGAGGTATTGAAGTTAAGCTAGGGAGTAACGAATTAGATAAAGCCTGTTCTAATTTACAAAAATTAAGCAGTATCTCAAGCGTTAAACCTTCTTTTCTTATGATACTAACCAATACTCAAATGGCTTATCAAAGACCAGATGGCGTATATGTTGTACCACTGGGTTGTTTAAAACCCTAAATTTTAGAAAGTTTTGCTAATTTTTTCTTTTGTTCCAAACTGTGTTTCATAATAAAAACTCCCTTTTCATTGTGCCAACTTTGGTCCAAATTAAGGGAGCCTTTTTATATTAAGTGGTGGAGATGACGAGGCTCGAACTCGCTACCTCCTCGTTGCGAACGAGGCGCTCTCCCAGATGAGCTACACCCCCACAAAGCGTTTTTATGATAGCAAAAAACGCTCTACTTGACAAGTTGAAACTACAAATCTAAAAGTAGGGCTACTGGGCAATGATCACTGCCATATATCTCATCATGAATTAAACTATCTTTGAGGTAGGGAAGAAGCCCTTTGGAAAGCACAAAATAATCAATCCGCCAACCAATACCCTTGGGGCGGGCAAAAGAACGATAACTCCACCAGCTATACTTCACTCGCGTTGGATATAGATGACGGAAGCTATCGATAAAACCCGCTTCTAAAAGCAAGGAAAACTTCTCGCGTTCCTCTATGGTAAAACCTGGATTGCGCGTATTAATAGAGGGGTTTTTTAAGTCAATCTCTTGGTGAGCGACATTTAAATCCCCACAAATAATAACCTCTTTTTGACTCTTTAATTCAATTAAATAGGCCCTGAGAACATCTTCAAAGGTCTGCCGATAATCTAACCTTAATAAGCCCTCTTGAGAATTCGGTGAATAAACCGTCACTAAAAAGAATTGGGGGTATTCAAGGGTAATCACTCTACCCTCATCTAAATAGTCGCCATTAATGCCATAACTAGCCTTTAGGGGTTTATGTTTAGTAAAAATTGCTGTCCCAGAATAACCTTTTCTTTCCGCACTATTCCAATACTGATAGTAACCATCTAAAACTAGGCTGACCTGCTCTTCTTGAGCCTTTATTTCTTGCAAACAAAAGAAGTCGGCAGCATAATCTTTAAAAAAATCTAAAAAGCCCTTTTTTAAGCATGCTCGAATTCCGTTGACATTCCACGAAACAAATTTGAGCATCTAGGCTTTCTCCTTTTCATCGAGAATCTCGGAGATACGAGAAGTTTGTAATTGACTGAACTTAGTGGTGATTTTACCAACCGTGGTCGACACTTCTCCTGATTCTTTGGAAAGTTTTTCAATGCTATTAGCAAGCTTTTCCCATCTTTGACCAAAGCGCTCAAAGTCTTGGCTGAGTCTGTTTAGTTGTAGACCGATTTCTTTGGCATACTTACTGCGCTCATAATCAATGCGCACAATGCGATAAGAGGCAATCAAAGGAATAATGGTCGTTGGTGAAACGATGAGTACACCTTTTTTATGTGCATACTCAATCAAGTCCCCTAAACGAGAGTGCAGCAAGGCTAAAACACCATCACTTGGTAAAAACATAATGGCAAAATCTGATGTTTGACCCGTGACGATATACTTATCTGCCATATCATCAATATGCTTTTTAACATCAACTTTTAAAGCTTTTATGGTGGCTTCTTCCTCGGCCGCACTCAACTTTTCTTCAAATAATTTACGATAAGCACTAAAGGGGAATTTGGAATCAATACAAATATCCCCATTAGGCATAAAGATAACAGAATCAACGCGCACTTTACCCTCACGTTTAGGATTTTTAAATTCATACTGCATCGCATAGAGCTTGGAATTTTCACCAAAGGTGGCGTAGAGAATCTGCTCTAATTGATATTCACCAAAGGCCCCACGCTGTTGATTATTGCTTAAAATATCTTGGAGGGAAATCATCTCATTCGATAGACCTTCAATCTTTTGTTGAGCCTGTTCCATGACCGCCATGCTTTCCTTAATTTTACCAAAGGTTTCATTCGTCGCTTCAAAGCCCTTGCTCAAGCGTTCTTCCACCTTCTCATTAATAGCCCCCATCTTCTTATCAACACTCTCAGTAAGGCTAGTAAATTCCTGCTGTAAATTCTCTGCTAATTTGCCTTTAAACTCAACTAACTCCTTGTTAACAGCCACCCGAAAATCCCCTAGGGTCTGCCCTACTTGATTGGCGTTTTCTACTAACTGTTTATTAAGTTTACTTGCTAAATTAAAGACTTCTTCATTTAATTCTTTACTGAGTTGCTTCTTAAAATCATCGAGACTAATCTCTCTTAAATCCTGTTTCTTTCTTACCAAAAGGAAGATGAGAATGACAATTATTAAAGCCTGTAAAACTAAACTTATTATTACTAGTGTGTCGGTCATATAATCCTCCCTAATCTAAGCTTGCGAATTCACCGCCTAAGCCTGTGAAATAACGATTGAGATTGACGTGGCGTAAGCTTGCTGCATCAATATAAGCCATGGTGTAAAGATCAGTCTCTGCATAGACTCTTTCAAAGACATCGTTGTAACAGGTATCGAAGTCGGTATATTTTAATGCTACAGCTGGATTAACAAACAAGGGTTCCCAATAGGTTTTGAAGAACTTGGGTAAGCTACCGTTAGTAACGTTGGAATTATTCAAAGCTCTCAGTGAAGTTCTAAGGGTTCGACCTGTATCCGCTTCAGTAGCGCCTACATTAGCCGTGAAGTTTTCGAACTGATTAATCGCATTTAGAAGATTAACTAACTGGCAATCATAGTAGTCATTTGCCCCATCATTATAGGCATAAGTTTGAGCGCGACCTGCTTTATCAACCTTATTGTAAGTAGCCAAAACTTCTGTTTCAACATAACTCTTCCATTCACGGTTATTAATATTGTCAATGTTGGCCTTAATCGTATCGGCACTAAAGTAAGGGTTCGCACCAAAGACCGATTCAACGGCTTTAGTAACTAATTGTTTAACGTTCATGGTCATCAGCACAGACTCACTAATAGCCGTGGCGACACTTTCACGTTTATCATCCTTATAGATTGCTTTCATCGCTTCATCAGTAACTTTGAATTCATCGCCAGTATCACCCATAATTACTCTGAATGCACCAATTATCGCTTTTAGTTCCTTGGTTCCAAAGCGGACGATTGGTTCCACCAGATAAGCATCGTAGATGTCACTATCGTAAGCCGATTTTTCACCATCAAGGAAGTAAACAATTCGATTGGCATAAGTAGGAGCCACAAGTAAAGCAGTCCCATCCTCATTTTTGAAACCCTTGATTTCTTCGGACATCGTATGCCAGACAATTCGTGACTTGAGTAGATAATCTATCTTTTTGTTTTCCTCGCCGGTGGCGCCTGGATATTCTTCATCTAAACTATTAAATAGCGTACTCAAACTCAGTTTAGCCGTCTTGAAATCACTAACACCAAGCAGTTCTAGGGCAACTAAGAATTTCTTCATTTCATCACCCGTAATAACTTTGATATCTATAGCGGGCCCTGCTAAGACCTTGCCATCGGCATCACACTTGGTTTGCTGCTCATTATCGTAAGCATCTCTTTCCATCTTCAAGGTGTCGGTAAGTTTTGAAGTAATCGTCGCTGTTAAAATGCGCGAAGCACTGACTTCATCTTTATTATCAAAAGTATTAGCCATTAGATCATTAACATCTCTAACTTTATTATCGTCACCAACGGCACCAATGCCATCAGGTCCAAGACCGATAATCAAACTTTTAAGCTCATCTTTTTTAATAATAGGTACATCATTAGTTTCTGAAGTAGCCGCAAAAAGTTCAACTTCAACACTTGGCGTCACAATTTGCTCTTGCTGAATTATATATTTAGAGAAAGTAGCCTTTAAAACCCAAGAACCAGTGTTGGTTTCATAACCAGTAATATAATCCACTGGGCGCTTATCAAAGACATAGTCTCTAACATCATAACCCTCATCACCTGGAACTTTATTGGCGGGAATAATACACATCTTATTGATTAGACTCACGCCAATATTTTTGCTTAAGCCCTCTTCGGTAACTAAACCCAAAGAGTTAATGGAGGTCACCATATTGACAAACTCCTCTTTTTTAAGCAGTCTTACCTCGCCATCTTTTTCTAAAACTCTATTATCGTTGACGATTACCAAGGATTTTTCAGCAGCAGTCAGGTTACTCTCATCGATGACAAATTTACTAATTGTCGCTCGAATGATTTCAGAACCTGTAATACTCTTAGGTACACTACCTACAATGTAATCAATTCGTCTTGGGGCATTAGGAGCAACGGTACCATCTTCTTGAACCTCAGTCGCATCTAATAAATCGGTGATTAAATTGATGCTGGTATTCACCTTTGATGGTCCCTCTTCTTGTTCTTCAACAACTCCTAAAACCTTTAAAGCCTTAACTAAAGCTTTTAATTCGCCCTTTTCTAAAGCGTCCAATACATTTAAGGTTTCCCAAGCCGTATAGATAGTACTATCTTTAACACTTGGTGGTATGGTGATGCTCTTGCCATCTAAATCAATGATGACATCAGATAAAGTGGCATGGAAAATCATAGACTTTAGAGTAACTTCAAGTTTAGTTGAAGTATCGGCGGTCTCAGGATAAGCCACATCATTCATACTATTGATTAAACCAATATAATCTAAATCATTTAAGTTTTCAAAATCGATATCGACCACGCCAATCGCCTCAAAAAGATTGACAAGTTCTAGTTTAAGAATGGCCTTAATATCGCCTTCCATCACACTTGTCTCTTCAGGTAGTAACAGCTTACTGCCTTCTTTTTTGGCCATATCGCTTAACTTCTTAGAAATAGTACAGTGATAAACAGCCGAATCTAAAACCGTGTCTGATACTTTCTTAGTTGGATCTATGGGATCTTCAGCATTCAAAGTAGCAACTAAGGTGGTAAGATTTAAATTCTCTAATTCATCAAAGTCTAAATCAAGACGTTTGGTGGCTACTACTAAAGCTCTTAACTCCACTTTGGTAATGACATTTTTATCAGCCTCTAAAGCCTTAACGGTATTAGGCACTGTTACA
>JAAZGG010000174.1 GCA_012511355.1 bacterium
ATACATCTCATTATGCGGGGGCGCTTTTTTAAACTGTTGATAAAAATAATCATATATTGATACATAAGAATCACTGATTGGTAAAAACTTAAGTTGACAATGAGGTTTATCCTTAAGCACTTTAGTAATGGCCTTTTCAAATTCATTGACCATGTGCCAATCTTTTCTAGGGTTTTTAAGGTAAATAAACTCTTTAACTCCGCGTTTGGTTGCGCGCTCAATAATCTCAGCCAAACAAGAAGAATAGTTGATATCAACTAAGGCGTTATCGCCAAAATTATCCGTACCAATTAAAACCATCGGTAGTTGAATCATCATCATCTTTTTTAGATCTTCTTCACTCAATTCTGAATTAAAGCAGCAGATGCCCTCAACTCTAGATGAAATAACCGTATCTACGACTCTAGCGGCATCTTCAGGATCCTCGTAGGTAAAAAGAGTTGAGTTATAGCCATAGATTTTGCAAACATCAATCATACCAGCCATGATACTGCTGATGTAAGAATAATTTGGCGAAGGCAAAACAATCGCGACATTAGTTGTTTTTTGTTTCGCTAAGCCGCGAGCTAAATCGCTGGGAACATAGCCGAGTTTCTCGATGGTTTGTTCTACTAATTCTTTTGTTTCTTTACTGACATTACCGACACCATTGATAACTCGCGATACCGTCGCTAAAGAGACATTGGCTTCTTTGGCCACATCATAGATTGTCACCCGACTAGGATCTTTGCCCTTTTGCATGCTTTCACCCCTAAATAAGTTATGGCAATAACTTAAACTGATTTTAAGATAAAAACGCCCCTTTGTCAATAAAGCTAGCAAAAAGCCAGGGGATAAATTTATCTCTTTAAAATGTTGTGAGATTTTTTTGTAAAAAAGGCAAGTAAGTAGAACGTTTTTTCTCTTTTCTCCAGTTTTTTTACAAGAATTTTAATAAATCCAGTTAAAAGTAAAATAAAAAACCTCCTGGGGTAAACCAGGAGGAAAAGTGCTTATAGTGATCGTAATTCAAATGTAAACGTAGTCGATAATTTAGTAATTAGTCAAATTTTGGATTCTTGACGATGACTGCGGCACCCATACCGCCGCCAACACAAAGTGTGGCTAAACCGTATTTGACACCTCTACGAAGCATTTCGTAAATTAAGGTGATCAAAATTCTAACGCCGGATTGACCGACAGCATGTCCGAGAGCAATTGCGCCACCATTGACGTTAGTTCTCTCCATAATCCATTCTTTAGAGACCTTCCACTCTTCGCATAACTCTTTAATGACACCTAATGATTGAGCCGCAAACGCTTCGTTTAGTTCAATTAAATCCATGTCTTTGAGAGTTAAGCCAGTTTGTTTCATGACTTCTCTAACGGCCGGTGTTGGTCCTAAACCCATAATGGAAGGATCAACGCCACCTTGACCAAAGCCGATAATTTCGACCATTGGTTTGAGTTTGTATTTCTTGACTGCTTCTTCATCAGCAAGAACAACAGCGGAAGCGCCATCGTTAATACTGGAAGAACTCGCAGCGGTAACCGTACCATCTTTTAAGAAACAGGGTCTTAGTTTCGACATCTTTTCTAAGCTAGTCGTTCTATTGACTGTTTCATCACGGGCGAAAACAACGTCGCCCTTTCTGGTACTGATAGTAACTGGAACAATTTCGGGGTCAAAGACACCAGAATCGATAGCTTTGAGAGCTTTACAGATTGAATTCCAAGCGAATTCATCCTGTTGCTCACGAGTGATGTTATACATCTTGGCAACATTTTCTGCAGTAACGCCCATATGATAGTTGTAGAAGATATCAACTAAACCATCATATAGCATATGGTCTTGAACCTTGAATTCGCCCATTTTAATTCCAGCACGTGCTTTATAAGGAATTAGATATGGAGCTTGGGTCATAGATTCTTGTCCAGCAACAAGAACTAGATGACGATAACCTGCTTTGAGGTAAACGTATCCATGGATTAAGGCCTTCATAGCTGAGGCGCAAAGCATATTTGTGTTAGAAGCTGTAACTTCACTTGGGACACCCGCATAGATGGCTGTTTGACGGCCCGGGCCCCCACCAGATCCAGCGACAAAGATTTGACCAGTGAAAACCTCTTCAATGTTCTTTGGATCGACGTTTGCTTGTTCCATCGCTGCTTTAGAAGCAATGGCGCCTAATTTTGGTGCTGAAATATCTTTCAGTGTTCCTAATTGAACGCCAGTTGGAGTTCTTTTAGCAGATACGACATAAACTTTACTCATAAATTTATTGCATCTCCTTTAGTTTTGTTAAAGGCTTGCCCAGTTTGCAATTAACTGGGCAAACCTAAATTTAATAATAGTTTTTTTGATTCTTCTAAAAATTAGAGAATTAAGAAACCGATACTAACCCAGACACCCAAGACAATCAAGGCAAGTACACAGTAACCCATGATGTCTTTAGCTTCTAAGTGAGCAATGGCTAATAGTGGTAAGGCCCAGAACGGTTGAATTAAGTTCGTCCAGGAGTCACCCCAAGCAAGCGCTAAGGCTGATTTTCCTAAGTAGGCTTTGTAGTCTTCAGAACCGTAAGCGACGCCACCCTTGTACTCGGTTAAGGCCATCTTGTTAGAAGCAGGCATGACAATTGGACCTTGGACCTTCCATTGGCTACCACCAGATGGAATAAAGAAGTTAATTAGACCAGCTGAGTAGAAGGTCAATAACGTATAGGTGGTGGGGGTGGAAATCTCAACGAAGAAGTTGGAGACAACTTCGGCTAGAGAATCGTTAGTGGCATAGCCACCTTCGTAGACCATCAAACCAGCAATTCCACCGTAGAAGGGGAATTGGAGAATAACACCAGCGGCACCTGGAACAGCTTTTCCAACTGCCTCGATGACCTTATTGGGTCTACCGTGTAAGGCCATAGCGATAAAGAGGAAGAGTGCGTTAACAAAGCTGATATCAAGGCTAAAGGGTCTTCCAATTAATCTGACAAAGTAGCAGATAATTGCAATGAAGCCGATAACGACCATACCATAGTTAACCCAATAGGCTCTATTTAACTTGTAGTTAATATATTGCTCCTCTTTTGGTACTTCTTTTTCGACAACTTCTTCTTCTTCAACTAAAATTGCAGGATCACAGACAACTGTCTTATCGGCTTTCGGATGGAGACCTAAGAACATCAATGGAAGAATAATCATACCACCAATGTAGTTGAATAGGTTGTATCCAGCGAATAAGGTGTACTTAAATGGAATCTGCATTGGGGGGTGGGCAGGATCTAGAGTGATATATTCAGCATCTGGCAATTGTGGTGGAATTGAACCAGAGAAGCCACTGTGCAACATACCCAAATCCAGGTTTCCACAAGCGACCAAAAGAGCGAAGTGTGTTCCAGGAACGTTCCTTGCAATGTCTTTAGCAAG
>JAAZGG010000175.1 GCA_012511355.1 bacterium
CTTGGTTAGTAAAACACCATATAAATCATATAAGCAATTGATACGTTCTGTTTCTCTAATATCCATATTAACCTCTAAAAAAGTAAGTTGACTAAGAAGAAAACGACGAAGAAAATGGCCACCATCTTATGAAAATAAGGGTCTTTCACCGCTGTCTTCCTAAAAGGTGCGGGATAATTTAAGAAGGCAAAAAAGACGGCCATCACAAAGGCGATGACAAGAATAGCAAAAATCCCCGATACCCCTAACAAAGCCAAAACATAAGCTAGAACATATTGCAAAACCATTATGATTAACAGGGTCACAAGAAAGCGGACCAAATTTACTCTCATCATACTTACTCCTTTTCTACCCCAACTAAAGCATTGAGGTATTGCAACAAATCAAATTCTTCTAAATCATCTAATTTTTCACCTAAGCCGATATAACGAACCGGAATCCCCAGTTGATCGCGAATGGCTAGAATAATGCCACCCTTACTTGTCCCATCCATCTTCGTTAGAATAATACCGGTAATTCCTGTGGTCTCGGCAAAGGCTTTGGCTTGATAAACACCATTCTGACCAGTGGTCGCATCAATAACTAAAAAGATTTCCTGTGGTCCTTTGGGAACCACTTTTTTAATAACTCTAATCATTTTAGCAGCTTCATTCATAAGATTGGTCTTAGTCTGTAAACGACCGGCGGTATCACAGATAACCACATCATAGCCTTCTTCTACCGCCTTTTTAACCCCATCATAAATAACCGATGATGGATCAGCATTAACTTCACCACTATGCAGCTTAACACCTACTCGAGAAGCCCAAACTGCCAATTGCTCAACCGCTCCCGCCCTAAAGGTGTCGCCAGCAACCCATAAAATCTTATGGCCTTCTTTTTGAAGTTTATAACTCAGTTTAGCGATACTAGTAGTCTTGCCAGAGCCATTGACCCCCATCATGACAATAACAGTTGGTCCTTGTTCGGCAAAATTAATTTTGGTTTCTAAATCTAAATCCCGAGAATAAGCGATAAACATCTTATCCACCAGAATCTCCATAATCAAACTAGGATCATTAATCTTTCTTAACCGTGCTTCACTTTTGACTTCTTCGACAATTTCTAAAGCTAAACGAGCCCCAACATCAGCCTTAATCAAAAGTTCTTCTAAAGATTCAAAATACTCCTCATCAACCTTTCGATAACGCGAAAGAAGGGCGTTTATACGTCCTTTAAAGGTGTTCCTTGATTTATCAAGAGCCTGAACATATTTTTCATTCTGTTCAACTTTAGTACCTAATAATTTTTCTTTAATTTTAGAAAATATACCCATAGCAACACCTAATCCTTAGCCATCTTGCTTAGGGCATCTTTAGCCGCCGCTTGTTCAGCGGTTTTCTTACTTAAGCCATGGCCATGTCCTAAAACCACATCATCTAATAAAACCTCAACATCAAATTCCGGCTGATTTGATGGGCCGGTTGTTGACACTGTCCGATAAGTGATACTCCGTTTCTTATCCGCCTGCACCAATTCTTGAAGTTTAGTTTTCGGATCTTTTAAATCCAAAAAGTTTTCCATACCTTCTTCATTGATAAAATCGGAAAAAAGATGTAGAAGAATCTCCTCTGTTTTATCTAAACCTAAATCAAGATAACAAGCCGCCATCAAAGCCTCAAAAACATCCGAGAGTAAAGAAGCGCGTTTATGTCCTTGATTTTTAGCCTCTCCTTGACCTAAGCGAATATAACTACCTAGATTTATCTCTTTAGCAATACTTGCTGGCGTTTCCGTTCTCACTAAGTTCGCCCTTAAAGGAGAAAGGTCTCCTTCGTTCATTGCTGGATATTTAAAGTAAATATAACGAGTGATAATCAACTGAATAACAGCATCACCCATAAATTCTAGACGCTGATAATTCTCAACATGCCTACGCGCCTCATTGACATAGGAAGGATGCGTTAAAGCTTGGCTGTATAAGCGGGTATTTTTAGTTTGAACACCTAATTTAGCCAATAATTCTTTTAAGGGTCTAGCCATTCTTCATCGCCTCCCCTATCTGTTCAACCACTTGTCCTTTAATAAGTTCATAAGTTAAGCGTATAGCATGGTAAAAAGTAAGCGCATCACTATTACCATGAGCTTTTACGGCTACGCCGTTAACACCGACTAAAAGGCCACCACCATATTGTTTATAATCTAACTTTTCAGCAAAACCCGCTAAGGCCGAACGCGTAAGTAAATAACCCATCTTCGTCTTTTTGCTCTTCATAAAAGCCTCTTTAAGCAATCTTTTAACTAAGGAAAGAGAACCTTCTAAAGTTTTTAATAAAATATTGCCGGCATAGCCATCACAAACTATAACATCGGCCTTTCCACTTAAAACATCGCGGGCCTCTAAATTGCCACAGAAATTGAGTTTCTCTTCTTTCTTTAGGATTTGATAAGCCTCTTTTCCTACAGGTGAGCCCTTATTTTCTTCGCTACCATTGGATAAAAGATAGACCTTTGGATTTGGACGTTGCCATATTTTTTCAGCAAAAACATTGCCCATCTTGGCAAATTGGACTAAATGTTCAGGTGTGTTTTCATTATTTGCCCCTAAATCTAAAACTACGACACCCTTACCATCCTCAGTAGGAAAAGGCGACATATAAGCCCCGCGAACAATCCCAGGTATCATTTTTAATTTTATTGTCGCCCCAGTTAAAAAAGCCGCCGTGCTGCCAGCCGTACAAATACCAGCACAAGTTTTATTAACTACTAAATCTAATGCTTTTAACATTGAACTTTCTTTTCGTCTTAATACTTCTAAAGCGCCATCTTCCATTCCCATTACATCTTTGGCATCAATGATGGTTGCGACACTGGAAATTTCTTCTAGTTCACTGGCCTTACCGACCACATACAATTCAACATCTTTGTAAGTTGCTTGGAATTTTTTCACTGCCTCAACTACCATCGCGCTACCGGCATCACTGCCCATAGCATCAATTGCTATCTTGATCATTTATATCCCCCCTTATCATTCTAAACTTAACATAAATCAAAGCTTTTTACTACTACAATAAGCAATGATTTGCTTATTTTCTGGTAAACTTGCCTCCTTGAGAATTAATTTCGCATCATCACGAGCGATTTCTAAAATCCTTAAATCTTCATGGATATCAGCTAAAACTAGATCAGGAATCCCGCTCTGTCTAGTTCCAACCACATCTCCCGGTCCTCGGTTGGCTAAATCAAAACGAGCGATTTCAAAACCATCGTCGTGATCAACTAAATAATTTAAACGCTTAAGCGCTTGTTCATCTGCACTGCTGCAAAGCAAATAACAACTGGCCTTTTGGCCAGCTCGGCCTATCCTTCCACGCAATTGGTGTAAGGCGGCTAGCCCAAAACTTTGAGCATCATAAATTATCATCATTGAAGCCTCTTTAACATCAATCCCCACTTCAATCACCGTGGTTGCTACTAAAACACCCAGCTCGCCTCTTTGAAAGGCCAGCATTGTCTTTTCTTTTTCACTATCCCCCATCTTGCCATGAACAAGACCGAGTCTGACACGATCCTTAAAATATTTAGTAAGGCCCTCATAAACATCATTGACATTCCGACGACTGCTATCTTCATCTTCAATCAATGGGCAGACGATAAAGACGCGTTCATTTCTACTAACCCTTTCTTCAATCTCCCCTAGTAGAGTTTTAATGGAGTTACCTTTTAAAACCTTAGTTACTACGTCCCGCTTCCGATTAGGAAAAGAATGCAGCGTTGAAATATCCATATCTCCATACAAGGTGATAGCTAGACTTCTAGGAATAGGGGTGGCCGACATCATTAGTAGTTCAACATCTTGACCTTTATCTTTTAAAAGTTGTCTTTGCTTAACTCCAAAGCGATGTTGCTCATCAATGACCGCAAGACCTAGTTTTTGATAACTGACTCCTTCTTGAATTAAGGCGTGAGTTCCTACCACAATATCAATCTCACCACTGCTGATTTTGGCTAAAACCTCTCTTTTTTCCTTGGCCGTAAGCGAAGCCACAAGCAGGGCAATGCTTATAGGATAATCCTTTAAAAACTCACTTAAAAACTTGTAATGTTGACGGGCTAAAATATCCGTTGGAGCCATTAAAACACCTTGATAGCCTGCGCTATAATTAGCTACTAGGCCTAGGCTTGCTACTAGTGTTTTTCCTGAGCCAACATCTCCTTGTAACATACGATACATAAGCCCGGGTTTTTCTAAGTCTGTAACAATCTCTTCAAGGGCGAATTTCTGATCATCTGTTAAGATAAAGCCACTACCATCAATCACCCGAGAAACAAGCTTATTATCCACCGACTTTGAAGAAGAAAAAGTACCGGCTTTTTGGGATGATTTTAGTATTTGCAATTTTAGAGAATACACCAGTAGTTCTTCGTATTTTAAATACCTTAAAGCCTGCTTTAAACTCTCTTCATCATTAGAAAAATGAATGTCATTATAGGCCTTCAAACGAGAACCTAAACGATACTTTTCTTTGAACTTAGAAGGGATAATTTCTTCTAGTTTTCCCTCTTTAAGAAGTGCTTGAAAACAGAGGTTTAATAGCAACTGAAATTCATAATTTGTAATGCCTTCTGGCAAGCGATAAATGGCTTTGATTTTAAGCTTATCTAAGTCTTTAGTTTGTAATTCTATTAGGTTTATTTCCTTACGATAATGGTTGTATTTACCAACCACTAAAACCTCGTCCCCATACTTAATTGTCTATTCTAAATAATCGCGATTAAAACAAATGATATCATATTCATTCTCATCATAAATAAGAGTGAATTTAAATAGACTTTTATTACGCCCAAAACGCACAACTCTTTCTTTGCGCTTAACTTCTCCTTTGATGACCACCTTTAAATCATGTTGTTCTTTTCCTAGTGGTGTTAGATTATAACGATTGTAAGTACGCGGAAAATAGGAAACAACATCAAAGGGATTTTCAAGTTCTAATTCTTTTAAATAAGCCTGTCGCTTAGGCGTTAACTTAAAGGGAAACATACTCTCTCCTTAACAAAAAAGGGCGCTGGCCCTTTCTTTTATTCAACACCGACAAAGTAGGCATAAACAGGTTGACCACCATTATGTATTTCGACCTCAATGGAGTATTTTTCATTAATAAAACTAGCAACCGCTTTCGCCTCTTCTTCACTGACACCCTCACCATAAATCAAGGTGACAATTGAAGAATCTTCATCTATCATCTTTTTTAATAGTTCTTTAACACTGGTATTCTTGTTCTTATTGCAGTTGACAATATGACCTTCATAAATACCCATAAACTCATCTTTTTTAATATTGACCCCATCAATCCTAGTATCCTTGATGGAGAAAGTCACTTGACCACTCTTAATGGTGGTTATAGCTTCGCGCATCGCTTCTTCGTTCGCACTAAAATCCACTTCAGGATTAAACACCATACAGGCAATAATACCCTGAGTTATGGTTTTAGAAGGAATAACGCGGCATTCACAGTCTTCCGCTAGATCCCGTGCTTGCTCAACGGCCATAATAACGTTTTTATTATTGGGCAAGAGGAAAACACGTTTGGCATGAACTTTTTTGATAGCCTCAACAAAATCCTCCGTTGAAGGGTTCATGGTTTGACCACCACTAACAATATAATTTACATGTAAATTTTTAAACAAGGCCTTTAGTCCCTCGCCAACGGCGGTGGCAATAATGGCGTATTCCGCCCATTCCTTATTTTCTTCGGGCTCTTTGACAACCTCTTCAACCTTAACGCCTTCTCTGATGTTTTCAACCCTAATTAGAGTGAATTCACCATAAGTTTGGGCTAAGTTTAAAGTGACTCCTGGTTTTTTAGCATTGACATGAACTTCTAGTTCATCATCCTTTTGATTAATATTCAAAGCTTCCCCAATACCTTCTAAGACC
>JAAZGG010000176.1 GCA_012511355.1 bacterium
CTTTGAAAGAATCGCCGACCATTGTTCAAATATTGCCATCTCTTTAATTGATAAAGCCAAAAACAATATGAATACGCATACTACTCTACGCGAGTTTCGTGAAAAAAGCGAAGACTTCCAACAAAATTATCGCATGTATTTAAATAAATATGCCTTGCCTGAACATCTGTTTTCGGAGCAAAGTTCCTTGTCTTTATAATCAATAAAAAACTAGATGACCATATCTTGGTTACCTAGTTTTAGAAAGCAAATTTATTTTATTTTTTTAGAGTAGCTATATTCTTTTGCATATTATCAAAATAATCTTTTGCATTTTTATAAAGTTCATCACTTATACTTACTGTATAGGATTTTACTTCTCCATCAAAAGTAAACGTCATATAGGCAATATTATCAGTCATTCCAATTACATATTTATCCTCAACACTTTCGTTATCATAAAAAATAGAGATATAAAAATCTTTCGTTGTGTTTTTTTGAATTGTATCTTTTTGTTCCATTTTTAAATCCGAAAACTTGCTCATAACTTCGGAATATTTAGAAGTATCAATATCAAAAATTGTGTTTGTAGCCGCTCCAAATTGATAGTACCATATCCTTGTAGGTTGTTTATCTTTAATTGAATATTGATTTATAATTTCATTTACTGGACGTTTGCCATTGGCCGTTGGACTACAACCAATAATAATTGGGAGCAAAAGCAAGGATGCTAAAATTGTTTTTTTCATATTTCTTCCCCTTTTGTATTTAATAATACTTGATACATCAATAACTACCAGCTTTAGTATAACACTTATAAGAAAAAATTGTGCTTATTTTTTTATTTTTGTTCATGACTATAAGTACATTTGAGCCCTATATTTTTGCCTTAGCTTTAATAAAATTAAAATAGCGCCTAAGCCTGAGCCTAAGTGCTATTCATCTATTTGGTTTTAGATTTAAATTCAAATCTATGCCTCAATACGAACCTTCCTAATAAAAATCTAGTGTCTTCCTTAAAGTTCGTTTTTTTTGTTAAGTGGTGGAGCAGACGAGACTCGAACTCGCTACCTCTTCCATGCCATGGAAGCGCTCTCCCAGGTGAGCTACAGCCCCAAAATTAAAGTCCAAATAGGAATATACACCATTGGACTTAAAAATACAAGTTTTTTTAGCCTTGATCCTTTTTATCATCACCTTGATCATCAAAATCTTCGGCTTTGAAAGGGGGTTCATTTTTTTCCTCATCTTCAGCTCCCGAAACATCTAAAGGTACATCTTCAGCCTTATTTACCCCCATCAGAGTTTCCATATGGCGTTTATAAGTGGCAAGAACGGCTTTTTGGAAATAATGACGATAGATATGATAATAACTAATCTCATAATAAAATAGATAGACTGCCATTAAAATCGCTGTCAAAAGGAAAGCACTACAATGAGCTACCACATTAGTTGTTCCCGCTAAATAAAGTAATTCATTTAAGATAATACCTAAAGCCACCATTGGCACAAGAATAAATAAGAAAGCAAGGCCAAATTTACTAAAAAATTTCTTGTTGGCAAGCGAATACTTTTTAGATAAAGCCATGGCTGTATTGATACTAAACTTAGTCTCAAAACAAATATAAGGGCCTAAGTGATTATAAAAACCAAAAAGACTATAACTCAAACCGCCTAAAAAGAAAGCCACATAAGAAGCATATGCTAGCCAACGACGCATCCAAGGGATGGAAAAAAGTTTATCATAAAACACTTGATAATCGGTAATCGCTGAAAAATACTCAGGATATTCAACAAGGGCTTTGCTATAAAGAATAAGCCCCATAATAAAGGCCCCAACTAAAAAACCAACTAAGGCTACAAGGAAACCACGAAGATAGGTTTTCATTTGTAAAAAAAGACTCTGACTATAAATTTTATAACCTAAATAAAAATCACTACTATTAACCTCTTCCCGATTAACACATTTACGAGCGATATATTGAACACTGGTTAATAAAGGTAGTATTAAGAATACTAGGCCAAGTAAACCTATCCCTAATAATAAATCCAAAAGAATATAAACGACACTGGCAAAAATCCCTAAGGATAAAGCAAAAGTAACTATCTTTGCTCGATTTTCTTTAAAAGTGACGGCGGCGGCTTTAAAAACTTTTCCTAATTGCATAAATTATCTTCCTTTTTAAGCAATATTGAGAGCAATCTCAACCATTTGCTTAAAATTCCTTTCTCTTTCGATAGCCGTAGTTTCTTCTTTGGAAACTAGACTGTCCGAAACCGTTAAAATGGCCAAGGCTTTTTTCTGATATTTAGCTGCGGTACTAAATAGGGCATAAGCCTCCATCTCCACCGCCAGCACGCCTAAAGCTTGCCATTGTTTCCAGGCTGAGGGATTAGCATTATAAAAGATATCGGAAGAAAGAATATTCCCAACCTGGACTTTAATCTTCTGCTTCAAAGCATAATCATACGCCGCTTTGAGTAAGGAAAAATCCGCTAAGGCACTATAAGTGCCCCCATTTGGCAAAAATTGATGGGCAAAGTTCGAATCCGTACAAGCACCTTGCGCTAAAATAACATCATAGAGTTTTAGGTGCTTTTGATAAGCGCCACAGCTACCTATTCTAATGATATTTTCAACTCCATAATGCTGATAGAGCTCGGTACAATAAATGGCAATGGACGGGATTCCCATCCCTGATCCCATTACTGAAACTTTTTTACCTTGGTAATAGCCCGTATAGGCTAGCATGTTGCGTACATCATTTACCTGTTTAACATCGCTTAAAAAGTTGTCGGCAATAAACTTGGCTCTCAAGGGATCTCCAGGTAAGAGAACTGTTTTAGCAAAAGCGTCTTGAGGGGCGCTGTTGTGTGGTGTTGGCATAAATAATCCTCCTTCTTATAACAATTGAAAAATTTGGGTCGCTAATAAAAAATAAATTACTAAAGAAATCGCATCAATACAGGTGGTTAATAAAGGCCCGGCAAGTAAAGCCGGATCAATTTTAAGCTTTTTAATAATTAAGGGGAAACTTGCTCCCAAGAATTTGGAAATAACGATTGAGATAAACATTGCTAAAGCCACTAAAATTCCCAAAGAAACAGGCGAAATATCGGAATTAACTAAAGAAATAAGCTTGGTGGCATCTAAGAAAAGAATCCAAACAAAATTAACAACAGCTACAGCTAGACCAACCAAGATTCCAGAACCAAGTTCTTTACTGATAACTTTCAAATAGTCACGCGTACTTATCTCGCCTAAAGAAAGAGCTCGGATAACTAAAGTAACCGATTGGTTGCCGGCATTACCAGCGGTGTCAATTAACATCGGAATAAAAATACTGAGTGCCGGAACCACTATCATCGCATTTTCGTAACCATTCATGATAAAAGAAGTGAAGGTAGCCGAAATCATTAGGATAATAATCCAAACTACGCCTTTTTTCGCTAGACTCCAAACAGAAGTTTTGCTATATTCATATTCCAATGGTTGGATATTTGCCATCATGTGGATATCTTCGGTCGCTTCTTCTTCAATGACGTCAATGATATCGTCAGCGGTAATAATGCCCACTAACCGACCATCATTAGTGGTAACTGGGATAGCGTTTAAGTCGTATTTCTTAAAGGTTTGAGCCATTTCTTCTTGGTCATCATTAGCTAAAACATGGACAAAGTCGCTTTCCATAATATCGGAAACAACTTCTTTATCATCCATAAAGAATATTTCCTTTAATCTTAAAGTTCCTTTTAAAATTCTTTTCTCATCAATGACAAAAAGATAGGAAATCGTTTCCGCTTTACGCCCAAATTTTCTAACCTTGGCTAAAGCCGTCTCCATGGTATCTTGTTCTTTTAAAGCAATAAATTCGGTGGTCATGATTGAACCCGCTGAGTCTTCATGATAATTTAAAAGTTGATTGATTTGATTACGCCGAACTTTGGGTGTTGCCGCCAAAATCTTCGTTGTTAAATTAGCGGGCATTTCTTGGATAAAATCGACAATATCGTCACTATATTGATTTGCTAAAATATTGCTTATTTGTTCACTGGTTAAAATTTCGATAATCCGCTCTTTAACGCTGCTATCTAGATAGGTAAAGGCTTCCGCGGTATATTCGGGGGCAACAGTTTTATAGATAAATAAAAAACTTTGGATATCTTCCATTTGGTTAATCGTATCCGCAATATCGACAATATTAAAATTTTCGAAGATTTGACGGATCTTCAAAACCGAACGCTCTTTTAAGGCATCAAGTAAAAGTTCTGGCTGATAACCAACTTGTAACTCTTCCATAAAATTCACCTCCCTATCTAATAAATTATACAACAAAAGTGACTAATAAAAAAAGCCTTCTTTTGACAAGAATAAAACAATTATCTTAATTGTCAAGACATATGTTACACTTTGAGAAATATTCTGTTACAACTTGATTAGGGCTTTTAAAGTTAAGACATGTTTTAGCTGTATTGTTATATCGCTGCTCGTGTTTAGCTACTTGTTGTC
>JAAZGG010000177.1 GCA_012511355.1 bacterium
CAAAGAAAGAATCAATCAAAGTTTTGATAAGACCTGGATTCAAACAGTTGGAGAACCTGCTTTCTTAGATATCCTGCAGATCAATAGCAATCCTGAATCGCTGTACGAAACTTTGACTACCGAAATCGCTAGTATCCTTAAGACCTTAGATGGTCAAAAACGCTACATCGATGAACTTAGAACCCGTTATAACACCATCTATGAGTTGAATTACGACCCCAGTTGTGATGATAACAAAGCCTATGAGGAAGAATATCACGATTTAGCCGAAATCAAATTAAAAGAGTATCGGGGCAAGATTATTGAGGCTAAAGAAAATGCCCGAAGAGAATTCCGCAATGACTTCTTAGCTAAACTCAAATCCAACTTCGATACGGTCATCTCGCAAATTGAAGCTTTAAATGATGCCCTTGAACATGCTAAATTCGGAGAAGATTCCTATCGTTTTGTCGCTTCACCGCGTAGGGAATATCTTGCTTACTATGAGATGATTAATGACCCCTTATTGCTAACAGGTCAAGATATTGAAGCCAAGGATTTTACCGAAAAATACGAAGATGTTATTGAAGACCTCTTTAGACAGATCACCTTCGTGGATACCTCTTTGGGTAGCGATATTCGCGTTGAGCTTGAACGGAATATTGAAAAATTCACCGACTATCGTTCCTATCTCAAATTTGACTTGATCGTCACCAATAACCATGGTAAGTCACAAAGACTTTCTAGAACCTTACTGACCAAGTCCGGTGGTGAAACTCAAACCCCCTTCTATATCTCGATTCTGGCCTCCTTTTCTCAGGCCTATCGTCTCTATTTAAAAAATGAACGCAATGCTTCCATTCGTTTAATCATCTTTGATGAGGCCTTCTCTAAAATGGACTCTGAGCGCATTCAAGAAAGTATCAAATTATTGAGGAATTTTGGACTTCAGGCCATTGTTTCTGCCCCACCCGATAAAATCCCTGACATCGTGCCTTTGGTCGATAAAACTCTCTGTGTGGTGCGTAACAACACCATCTCAACCGTCAAAGAATTTCAAGATATGCAAGCTTAAAAAAACCAGGATTAATTCCTGGCTTTTTTATGATCTAAGAACAGCTTGTGCCTCTTTTTCTAGGGCCTTTAATACCTCTTCATGCAGAGCATTAACCTCACTATCAGTTAGGGTTTTATTTTGATCAAGATAAGTGATTCTTAAAGCGATAGACTTATCGCTATCAGCCATCAGCTTGCCCTCGTAAACATCTAAGACTTGGCAAGCGTTAACTAAGCTTTTACCAGCCTTTTTCACGATTTTAATCAGTTGTTGGGCCTCAACCTTTTTAGCTACCACTAAGGCGATATCACGCACAACTGCTGGATAAAGACTTGGACTAACAAAGCGCACAGGTGAACTCTTTAACTGATAAAGATAGCTTAAATCAAGTTCGCAAACTACCGTCTTTAAAACATCGTATTTCTTAAGCATGCGCGGATGTACTTCACCTAAGACGCCCCAAACTTTAGAACCCGTCTTAATTAGGGCCGCCCTTCCAAAATGATAATAAGGATCATCTTTACTAACCCGCACGAGTTGATAGCGACTTGGCTCAATACCTAGCTTCTTTAACAAGCCACTTACTAAACCCTTAAGATGATAGTAATTGACACTTTCTTGCTTAGAAGAAAGCCAACTTAGACTAGTGATATTGCCACTTAATAAGATGGCTAGATGTTCAACTTCTTCCTTACTGTTATAGACTTTAGAAAGTTCAAAGATAGCTAAATCATCTTCTTTGTGATAGTGATTATAGTTACTGGCTAACAAAAGCGAAGGAACTAGTGTTTTGCGCATTATAGAATGCTCCTCAGTTAAGGGATGCAACAACTTAACACTTTCACCCTTACTAGCACTTAAAACCGCAAAGTCTTCACTATATTTAGGGCTAATTAGACTATAAGACAAGGCCTCATCTAAACCCTGAGCTAAAAGATAGTCGCGAATAAGCCTGCGCTTTTTTTGCTCCATACTTAAATAGCCCACATTTTCGGTAACCGGATATGTGCTTTTTAAGTGTTCAAAACCCAGTAAGCGAATGATTTCTTCAATCAAATCTTCGGCAATTTGGATATCTTTACGATAATTAGGCGGTACAACACTGAAGACTGAGGCCTCAAGTTTATAAGCAAAATTTAAACGCTTAAAAACCGAAGCAATTTCACTAGCCGTAAAGCTCGTACCTAAAACCTTATTTACCTTTTCTACACTTAACTTTATCGCTTCCTTAGTAACGGCTACTGCAGCATAACTGCTCGTCTCTTCAACAAGTTTAGCCTCAGCATATTCTACTAGTAAAGAGGCGGCAAGATCTAAAGCTAGTAGGGCCCTAGTCTCATCCACACCACGAATAAAATAGGTGCTGGAATCCGAGTTTAGTTGCAAACGCTGACTGGTGCGGCGAACACTTATGCCATCAAATAAAGCGGCTTCAATCGCTAAATCCGTAGTATTTTCATCAATCATGGTTTCATAAGCCCCCATCACGCCAGCAAGACAACTAAATCTATCAGCATTGGTGACAATTAAATCACCGACTTCTAACTTATATTTTTGCTCATCTAAGGCTAAGAAATCACCAGCAAGATTATCTTTCACCACAAAGTGTCTACTGGCTAATTTTTTAGCATCGTACATATGTAGGGGTTGACCTAACAAAAGCATGACGTAGTTACCGATATCCACCACATTATTGATCGATCTTAAGCCAGAACTGCGTAAAATATTCTGTAACCACTTTGGACTTTCTTTAATCACTACCCCACTGACACCCTTGATGGCAAAAGAGGGGCATTTTGGACTACCTTGACCTACTGTATATGAGCTTTTTGCTAGTTTTGGTAATTTTACCTCTATTTTATCCTTAACTTTTAGACCCAAGATAGCCCCCACTTCATAGGCAAAAGATAGAAGCGAAAGCACATCACCACGATTAGGGGTGGGTTTTAATTCAAAGATCACATCATCAAGGCCTAGATAGCCTAAGGGATCCTCATTACCTACGGGTGCTAAAGGATCAAGTTCTTCAATACCGGCAATTTGTTCTTCATTTAAGAATTTCTTATCAACACCAAGTTCTAATAAGGAACAGATCATGCCATTAGACTCAACCCCGCGAATATTACCTTTTTTTATTGTTAAATTAACGGCCGGCAAATAAGCTCCAACCTTACTAACGATAACTTTTTGTTTAGCTTTAACATTAGCTGCCCCACAGACAATTTGTAAAATCTCGCTTCCAATATCCACTTGGCAAGCATGTAGGTGGTCAGAATCTGGGTGTTTTTCACAGCTTATAACTTCCCCAATGACCAGTTTACTGCCCTGAGCTAGATATTTTATGCGTTCTACTTCTACCCCAGCGATGGTAATCTTTTCAGCTAAATCAGTGGGCTCATAAGCACTGATATCAATATATTGACTTAGCCATTTTAAACTAATATCCATAAGAACACCTAACCTTCCTTAACGAACTGCTTGGCAATTCTCTTATCATTCATGTAAAGATAGGGGATGTCATCAATGCCATATTTCAACATGGCAATTCTTTCTACCCCAATCCCAAAAGCAAAGCCGGTATAGACTTCAGGATCAAA
>JAAZGG010000178.1 GCA_012511355.1 bacterium
ACATAAGTCGTATCAAAAAAATTCTTCACTGGGTCATAATTAGTTGGTGTAGCTATTACTACAAATTCAGCGTCTTTATAAGCTACTTCCCCATCAAGTGTAGCAACTAAATTCAATTCTTTTTCTTTAAAATACTTTTCAATATAGTCATCCTGAATCGGTGAGATACGTGCATTAACTTTATCTACTTTATCGGAAACGACATCAACTAGTTTTACATCGTTGTTTTGTGCAAGAAGGGTTGCAATAGATAAGCCAACATATCCCGCGCCCGCTACTGCTATTTTATATTGTTTCATAATTACCTACTCTCCTTTCGGTGCATTATCTGTCTCCATATATTTTTTTGTAATATTTCTAGTGTCAGCGCCTGTGCTCCGCTCACTGGTGTGTTTTTTTCTAGTTATTTGGGTGCAACAATTTCAAAATAGCTACGCTGAATTCTTAACTACAGCCACCGCAAGAGGAATTTAAAAAACTATTTACCATGGCCTAACAACTTCTTATATTCTTTAAGACTCATTAAATTAGAATCTTTGCTGCTAATAATAAGATTCTTTTCCCCACCTATTTTTTCAAATGGCCATTGAATATTGATGTCTTTATCGTTATACATAATGCCAGAATCACCTTCTCCATAGAAAACTTCAGCACATTTATAACTCACTATGGAATCTTCAAGAACTAAATACCCGTGACCAAAAAAAGGCGGAACGAGTATTTCGTTCATATTCTCGCCAGTCAAATCAAAACCTAGCCACTTCCCAAATGTTGGTGAATTTGGCCTTAAATCAACTATCACATCATAAACATGCCCACTGACACATCTGACCAATTTGGCTTGTTGCTTAACTAATTGAAAATGAATAGCACGTATAACACCTTTTTTCGAGATTGTATAAAAAATCTCTTTCAACTCGTGTTCTATTCCGTTTGCCTTAAAAGTGTCGACATTGTAGTCTTTTATAAAACCACCGCGATCATCAGAAGCGTAAAATGGCTTGATTAAGAAAGCACCTTTTAATTCTAATTCCTTGAATTCAAATTTTTGAACCATTTGCATCACCTCTAATAATTTTGAATAGTAAAATGTATTAATTCATCAAAAGAGCCCGATATATAGTTTCCAATATCGTTAACTAGGTTGGTATTATCCAACATATTGAACGAATATTTTATGCCATCATCTTCTTTTTCACCAATTTTTATCAGTTCTGGTTTTCCAAAAACATAACCAACTTTAATTAAATAGTCAGCAAGAATCATTGGCGTACCAGATCCAATAAAATAAAAGTTTTGTTTTGTTTCTTTTATTCCGAGTCTATAAACCGCTTCAATCAAGTCATCAACGAAAATAAAATCATATGGCTGTCGTGCTGGCCCAAATGATGCCGTTTCATTTTTTTGAAGTTGACTTATAGTATAACTAATTAAATTTCCTGTTTTATTGTTTGGGCCATAAATGTTTGAAAATTGCATCCAAATAAAATTTAATCCAACATTTTTACAATATGTTTCTAACAAAAGATGAGTAGCATGCTTTGCAGAGCCATAAAACATTCCTGGTCCCGCTTTTTTAAGATTAGGAAGACTCTCAATGTTCCTTTCTGCTATCGTACCAGCGCACAAAAACTTCTTACAATCTAATTTTTTTGCGACTTTTGCACACAATAGAGCCATTTTAATATTTTGAAGTTGTACATCAATGTTGCCTTTATCAGGACCATTTACACCAACCCAAGCAAAGTGATAAAAGAATTCATAATCGCGATTATTCATTTCTTGGGCTAGTTCTTGAATATTTTCTATAGATACTTCTTTCTTAAAAATCAAATCGCTTTTGGGCAGTTTTGAATTAGCGAAGGATATATCAATAGCCAAAACTTCAATATTATTTGCGATTAG
>JAAZGG010000179.1 GCA_012511355.1 bacterium
AGCTAGAACTACGCGTTTTAACCTCTTTACACTCAATACAGACGATATCATTTAAAACACCTATGTAGCGTTTTTTATCAACTGCCATGTAACAAGCTTCTATAACTTCTTTCCACGTTAAAAGAGCACCAGTCAAAACCACACAACCCTTTTCTTCATGGGCACTAACTTGGCCTTTAAAACGTTTGATTAACTTCTCGTTGAGCTTTTCAATCGTCATATGCTCCCATCCTCGTCATTTCTTTTATAATATATTCTACATAAGTTCTCGCTACATTTTTCTTCGTAATCCTTTCAATTTCATTAAAGAAGGCATTGGAATTAACTTCACAAACAAGGGGCTTACCATCTTTACCAATTAGAAGATCAATACCACAATAATCTAACTTTAAAAGGCTAGCCACCCTTTCACTAACTTCCTTATATGCTTTAGGTAGTTGAATTGCATAACCAACACCGCCAAGACCAATATTAGAACGAAAATCGGTACTTGATTGCCGTTTCATCCAAGCAAAAGCTTTACCACCAATAACAATTACACGAATATCCTTGCCATAACTACTTTTCACTAATTCTTGACAAAGATGGGGGACATACTTAACCTTATTTAATACCTTTCTAGCCTCTTCTTTATTTTCTACTAGATAAACTTGTTTCCCTAAGGACCCATAGGATTCTTTAATAACAAAGGGTAAACCAAGTTCTTTAACCAAAGTTTCTAAATATTCCTCCCTAAGCTTAGCACCTTTGGTATAACAAAGAAGTCCTGGTATAGTCTTCGGCATTTGAATTCCTTGGTTGCTAAGTGCAATATGAGTCAACATCTTATCATCACAAGTTATAATCGCCTCGGCTGGATTAAAAATTCTAAAACCCAATTTGTTCAGTAACGAAACCAAATATTTGTCCTTATCCAAATAAATAATTGCCACGTTTTGCAAACTAGAATAAGCTACACCATTTTCTATCCACGCCAAAAAGCCCTGACTACTTATTAGTCGACATTCGATTTTTTTCTTCTTAAACTCCGCTTGCAAACGCTCAATTTGACCCTTTTGAGCAGCTAAACGAGAGTAGGGATTACGAATAATAACTACTTGCATAACATAACCTCAAAAAGTATTATACAACTTTTTTTAAAAAAAGTTGATAAATACTGATAAAAGCATTAAAATGAATCTATACTGGGGGGGAATACTTATGAACAAAGAAAGGCAGAGAAAACCATTTGTTTGGAAAATTGATTTAAAGAAAAAACCAAACACGAGAAGATTTGTCTGGTTTTGTATTTTTGCATTTCTTACTATTCTTGATCTAATCTTTGCTTTAATTATCGTAGCCAAAGGGACCTGGCAAGCCGGAAACACCTTTTTAATTGCCTTTCCTATCGTTTGTTTAATCATAAACTTTTTTATTATTCGTGCTATTCTTTTAACTAGTCAGCCAGAAGATATTTAGGATTATAACCAGAATCTTCTAAAACGGTAAACTCACCTTTATAAATATAAATATCTTTATCATCCCCCTGTAAAGTATAAGCTAAAGACAATTGAGGATTTTCGTCCTCAATTTTTTTAACCTGATTATTTATACCATCAATTGTATTAAACCCATAAATTGTTAAGTTAAAAAAACGTAACTGTACAATATCAAAATCGGTAGCAAAAAGATTGACAGTATTTATAATATTGTTAATCTTCCCACTTTTAACATCAATTTTTAAGTGTCGATAATAGTTCTTCTCCTCGTGATTAATTACTCGATAATAATCTTCTTGCTTAACACTATAAACTCTGCTCCGTGATAAAAGTTTGTACTTTTCACTACTAACAGACATTACTGGGCTTTCATAAGTTTGACTATCCAATTTATTGGAAATGGCATAGAAACAAGTTGAATCCGTCCCTAAATTGATAACTAATCCATCTGCGGTTTCAACAAAGCCCTTAGTATAGCCTTGCTCTTTAAGATTATTGCACAGCAATTTTATTTTGAACGCTTCATTTAAACTATTAAAATCCAAAATAGCACAATCTAGGCCTTCGGTTTCATAAAAATTCTTGAAGGCTAATGAAGTATTAAAAGTCACGCTTTTATTTTCATCATCAAAAAGCAAGGAAAAATTTGTTAAATCATCAACATAACTTGCTATTTCCTCTAAAAACGCCGCTTCTTCTAGATTGATTAGCGGGTCTCTTTCATCGTCAGCGGCTAAAAGAATCCCTTCCCAACGATCAATTAGAATATTGGCAAAAAGGTTATAATTTTCTCTTAATAGAGTTAATTCATACGCTTCCTTCAACAACGGATATAACAAGGGGTGTAATTCCACCTCTTGTCCGATGTTTTGATTAACTAGAGCTAAGTTTTTATAAACTTCATAAGTATTTTCCGCATCAACTAAAATATAGGCTTGTTTTAAGGCTAATGAATAAACATTTTTTAAATTTTTTAAAGCTATTTTAATTTCACTACTCTCACCATCTAAATAATATTCAAACTTAACTCCGGCCCCATAAAAGGGTGCTTCTTCATCTTCTTTTTATTCTATTTTATAATAACCCGGCTTCTTTTCGGAGCAGGAATTAATAGCGCGAGCAAAACTTACAACAGCAACCGTTAAGGCAATCACAAAAAAGATAGCACGAATAATTAATCCTTTTCGTGAATACTTTTGAACCTCTATTTCTTGATGCTCATCATTAATCGGCATTTCTGCTCACTCCGTAAAAATAACTAATCACGAGATTAGTTATTTAGCCTCTTTTCTAAAACGCCAAGCTTTGTATCTAGCAATTTCTTCTTCATTACCATAGACAAAGTGTCCGCCACCAATATCAACTAGTTCCGGTTTAGAAGAACTATAATCATGAAGACTGGGATCATAGACAAAGAGTTTTTTGCTCTTTTCAATGATGGGATCAGGAACCGGAATCGCAGAGATTAAAGATCTAGTATAGGGGTGCAAAGGATATTTGAAAAGTTCTTCGGTTTCGGCAATTTCCATTAATTTACCCTTATAGATAACGATAATACGATCACTGATAAAACGAACGATAGAAAGATCGTGGGCGATAAATAAATAGGTTAAATCTCTTTCAATTTGGAATTTCCTTAATAAATTTAAAACTTGGGCTCTAATAGAAACATCCAAAGCGGATATCGGTTCATCAGCCACGATAAACTCGGGTTCCATAACAATAGATCTAGCAATACCAATTCTTTGTCTTTGACCACCCGAAAATTCGTGAGGATATCTTGTTAAATGCTCAGGCAACAAGCCAACTTCTCTAATAATGTTTTCAATTTTTTCAATTCTTTCTTTTTCATCCGTAAAAAGGCGGAAGTTATAAAGACCTTCAGAAATAATGTATTCAATTGTCGCCCGCTCATTTAAAGAGGCGGCAGGATCTTGGAAAATCATCTGTAATTTACGAATTACTTCACGGTCTTTTCCTTTAGATAATCTACCCGAAATGCGTTCACCTTTATAAAGAATTTCGCCCGCGGCTAATGGATTGATTCGGACGATGGCTCGTCCAATGGTGGTCTTACCCGAACCTGATTCTCCAACTAACGCTAAGGTTTCCCCTTTATAAATATCAAAAGAAACATTATCAATGGCCTTAAAGGCATTTTTCCCACTGCCAAAAACAATATCAATGTTTTTAACCTGTAAAACTATTTCTCTTTTTTCTTGTTCCATTATAAGGCCTCCTCATCTTCAAAACCGGCGTGAACTTTGAGCATTTTTTCATGGAGATTTTGAATATTTTCGGGTGCTTCAACTTTCGGAGCCCGTGGATCTAAAAGCCAAGTTTTAGCAAAGTGCCCCTCACTAACTTCCATCATCGGAGCTTCTTTAACTAAATCTATGGCCAGCGCATATTGACTTCTCAAGGCAAAAGCATCACCAACAATTTTGTTATAAAGTGATGGTGGGGTTCCAGGAATTGAATAAAGTTCTTTACCGCGTTCCGATAATTGGGGAAGCGAGGAAAGAAGCGCCCAGGTATAGGGGTGTTTAGGATTATAGAAAATGTCTTCTACTGAACCAATTTCTACAATTTGTCCCGCATATAAAACCGCGACTCTTTCCGCTACGTTAGCTACAACGCCCAAGTCATGGGTAATATAAACAGTTGTAAAGCCAAACTTTTTCTGCAAGTCCTTAATCAAGCGAATAATTTGTGCTTGAATGGTGACATCAAGTGCGGTCGTTGGTTCGTCACAAATCAAAATCTTCGGTTGACAAGATAGTGCAATCGCAATAACTATTCTCTGACGCATACCGCCTGAATATTGGAAAGGATAATCATTGAAGCGGCCTTTTGGATCAGGAATGCCCACATCTTGCATAATTTCTAAAGCTCGTTGTTTTGCCTCTGAATAACCACACTTTTGATGCTTGAGAATAATGGTAATAATTTGCTTACCAATAGGGATAACTGGGTTTAGTGAAGTCATGGGGTCTTGGAATATGGTAGCAATCCTACGACCTCTGATTCTTTGCCAGTCTTTGGCGTATTTAATCTTGGCACAGTCAATGATGGCATAGCCATGCAGAGTCTTACCATCCTCACTACAACCTTGATATTGCACCCTAAAAGTCGCGTTCTCAAAAATGCGATTAACTCTTTTTTCTTTACTAAAATCTGTGCCCTTGGTTAAAGCCTCTTTGAAGGCTTTAGAAAGTTTAAAATAAAAGCGAATTTTTGTATAAATAGGATAACGGCCAATAGATAAAACAACCTCTTTGGCCCAAATATCATTACGTTTAATAATGGTATCACTCAACTTATAAGGATTGCCATTATCTTCCAAGTCATCGCCAGCGATTTTTAAGCGACGGGCTTCTTCAAGTTCGTGTAATCTTTGTTGATGTTCAGCCTTTAACTGCGTATTGGCCTCATAATCAGCCTTGCGTTTAGCAACTTTTTCATCGCGTTCTTTTTCTAATTCCTGCTGTTGAGCAATTAGTTCTTTAAAACGTTCCTGCGATTCTTCTAACTCTAAAGCATCGTGTTCATCCCTTCGCGATAGGGTATCCATATAATTCCTTAAATCAATCAATTCGTCACTGATTTCTTTATTGGTTTCAGCATATTTTTCAAGTTCTTCCGCACTTAAACTTTGAGCCTGTAAAATTTCCTCTTTGAGTTTTTCAATCGCCTTATACTCAGCGCCTCCTCGTTCATAGGTTGAATAAAGATTGATTTTCTTTAATATTTTTTGATAAATAAGGGTATTTATTTTATCCATCTCTACCGAGGTTTTAGAAATTTCATCATCTTTAAAAATGATAGTCCCATGGCTGATAAAGCCATTGGAATCCAGCATACCGGCAAAGGTTTTGGTTAAAACCGATTTCCCTGAACCTGACTCACCAACAATGGCTAAAGATTCATTTTCATATACCTGTAAAGTCACGTCACGAATCGCTGTTAGAATACGACCCCGAACATTGAACTTGACATCTACGTGTCTGAGGTTAAGTAAAACTTTCTTTTCTTCCATTTTACGCACCCCCTACATATGTGTCCTTGGATCAGAAGCATCAGCAAGATTCTGACCTACGACATACAAGATAATCGTTACAATCGAAGCGATGGCAACAGGCGGCCAAAAGGCCCACGGGAACATGATAAAGGCCGTTTGGGCTTCTTGAATCATCCGCCCTAAGGAAGGCACCGTGGCGCTTAAACCAATACCAATGTATGATAAGAACACTTCAGCTCCAATGTAAGATGGTAGTTCACTAGCTAATATTGTGACAATAACCGAAGTTAAGAATGGAAGAACGTTCTTGGTTACTACCCGAACAATTGGCGTTCCTAAACATTTAGAAGCGAGGTTATATTCTCGGTCACGAATAATAATGACCTGTGTTCTAAAGAAATAGGCAATGCCCATCCAGCCTGTCATTGTCATGGCTAGTACAAAAGACCAGAAGCCACTGCCGATGACATAAACTAAGACAGAAACAACTAAAATATAGGGAACATTGGCGACAATATTATAAATAACCATCATAACGGCATCGAATTTTTTCGAATAACCCCAAACAGCGCCTAAAATAATGCCCACTGTCATGTTGATGGTTGCACAAACAATAGCTAGTAAAATTGATGTCTGTGTTGAAGCCCAAATACCATAAAAAATCGAATTGCCTATGGAACCTGTTCCCAAAAGATATTTCAAAGAAAAACCACCAAACATATTCATCGCCGCTGCTGGACTTTGATTGTAAGAATCTGTTAGATTAACGTTTTCATTTGGATTATAAGGACAAAACAATGGGAATATTAATGCCACAAGAATCATTAATATCAAAGAAGATAAAAGGACAATATTAGTTTTTTTCTTAAAGAATACTTTAAATACCGAGCGCCAATAAGAGTAACGCGGCGCGGTAATTTTTTCTGATTTTATAGTGTCGCTATCAATGAAATAAAATAAATCATCTTCTTTGACAACCCTAGGTTTTCTACTTCTTTTTACCACCTTAACTTCTTTTGGTGTATCCTTTGTTTTTTTGTCTTTTAGCATACTAACGACCTCCTTTCTCGGTGAAAGAAACACGAGGATCGTATTTTGCTAACAAAAGATCACCTAAAATTAAGGCCACTATTGAAAGGAAAGTGTAGAACACCGTTACCGCGACAATTAAGCCATTATCATGGAATGTGATAGCATCGGTTAATATTCGACCAATACCTGGCACACCATAAACCGACTCGGTAATAATGGCTCCTGTTAAACAAAATAAAATACTGGCTGGAATACCATGCACGAGATAAATCATCGCGTTTTTAGAAATGTGTTTAGAGAAAATTTCTCTTTCACTCAAGCCTTCAGCCCTAGCAAATTTAACATAATCACTATTCATCTGGTCAATCATATAACGACGCATCCACTTCATCAATCCACCGATAGATGGTAAGGCCAAAGAGATAGTCGGTAAAATATACGCCAGAATCGGCACCTGTGCGTTAGCAAATTTATAAGGTAATTTAAATAAGGTTGTGCCAATTGTAGAGAAAATGAAGATATATGCTAGCGATGGAACGGCCATAATAAAGATAATATACATCATCCCTAATTTATCAACCAATTTATCTTTCTTTAGAGCCATAAAGATTCCAATTGGAAGGCCAAAGATATAGGCAACAATGGTAGCAATAATACCAATAACAAAGGAATTGCCAATTCTTGTCAGTCCGCCTATCCTTGCGCTTGGTTGAGTATAATTATCGTTATATTTTCCTTCTTCAAACTCTGAAAAAATCGGAGAATAAGTAACTGTGTGGAAATCATAAGCATTATTACTTTTAATTCCCGTTCCTATTTGAGCAGGATATTCTTGATCGCGATAAATGTAATCACCTGTCGCTTTTCCCATAACGCCTTCGACAATCGGAGAACCTTCATATTGAGTGGAAGAAACACCTAAGCCAAAATGAACTATATTCTGGTGAATATAAGGAAAACTATCATCAAAATAAATTAGATATTTATGAGTTGTCCCTGAGCCGACTAAGGCCGGCATATTGGACATATCGTCCCAAACAACTTTAACATAGCGATCAGTTAAATTAGGATCTTTAACATCATTAACTGTTTCAAAAGTTACCATTTGACCAAGGAAATTAAACAAGCGAATAAAAACGCTCTTTTGATGAACGGCAATTAAACGAGCCGTGCCTCCTTTAGCAACTCGTCCACCACTATATTCAACCCTTGGCATATAAACTATTTCATACTTTTTGGATCTATATTCAGCCAAAAACTGCTTGACATAATCATTATTGATATCATCAACGTCTTTATAAACGGCGGCATTTATTGAGCCTAATGCTTGGTCATATTTGGCCTTTATGGTTGGATTATCAGCATAATCCTCGCCATATTCAGCTTTAAACTTTGTGAGTAAAAATGCATTATACTCTTCATAATCTAGATAATCATATTTTGCCCATTTATTGTACTCATACATTGTTCTATCATTAGCTGAGCGCTTGTTCCAAGCATCGTCGTTTTGGAAAATAACTTTTCTGTCGATCAAAGAGTAAACCAAAATCATCACGATACAAACAACCGCCAACAATGAGAAAATAGAGAATAAGATTCTTTTAAATAAGTACTTCTTCATCTATACCATCTCCTTTTGGTATTTAATAATCTTGAGAAAAATAGACTTCCAACTATTCTTTTCAAGATTAAAATAGCCTATCTATTGTTTCTTTATTTTTACTATTTAACGAACATAAGGAGGGCATAGTAGCAAATAACCATGTCCTCCTATATGTGTGTAACTAGTCTAAATTATAATAATCAAAATTCATTGAATGTTTTGAATATTAGAATAGACCGATGACTTTTGTCATGTAGCCTTCGCCGTTACCTCTGAAGGTATCAAGGTAGGTTGAAGGATCGCCATAGTCTGGTCCCCAACCAGAACCGTAGAAGATATCAAAGTTGCCAGAAGCACCATCTGGAGCTCTATAACCACAAGCATAGAAATCATCAGTTGTTGCGGTTTCAACTAGGTTAACTTGAACCTTATCGGCACCTAAAGCACCTTCAATTAGTTGCTTGAATGACTGAGCTTGAGCGGTATTACCTGAACTCGGAGAGTAGTAAACGACATCTAGTTGAATTGGATAGGAAACGGTTGTTCCTAATTCTTGCATAGCATCGTACATTCTTGCTTTGGCCACATCTAAGTTGTACCAACCATCTTCCTTATCAGCAACCTGAATATGACTACCTAGATCTTCTAGATATTGTTGAACCATTTCGCCATAAGCAGTTCCGGCTGCAAAAGTATGAGCAAAGAATTTGTTGGTTGCGTCAGCCGCGGCGACAACTTCGCCTTCTAATCTAACGAACTCTGGGTGAACATACATATTTCTTAAGTTGGTCTTAGCTAATTCCGCTCCTCTGGTTACGCCATTCCAAGTTGTTCTATCCCAAGCATAGGCAATAGCCTTACGGAAGTTCTTATTCAATAAAGCTTTGGCGGTATCTACCTTGGCTTGACCATCCTTAGGTGATTTAGCATTGCCATTAGTGAGTTCAAACGTTCCTCTAGCAACGTTTAGACCACCAAAGAAGGATACAGAAGTGGTGTCAGAGATATAGACATAGCTTCCTTCGCTTGTAATATCATAGGTACCATCGGCTTTCTTGGTGCCGAAGAATCCGTCGGTTTGGGCTTTTTCAATTGTTCCAAGTGATTTGCTCAAACCAGTTCCAGCATATGTACCATCAACTACAGATTGGTATGTTTGTAGTGGGGTTTGTCCATCGTCATAAACCCAGGTTACAGAGTCCATGCGACGATCAGCTTCATCATAATATGGTTTTTCAGCTGTTCCGGTCTTTTCAATTTTAATCTCGGACTTGTCTGTTAACTTTGTTAAACGATAAGCACCGTTGTAAACGTTGCTGGTAACATCGGTAGCAAGACCGAATTTGTACGTAGCGGTGTCACGATTTGCATATTTGTCAACACCATAGACTCCACCAACCGCTTCGAAGTATTGTTTACAAATTGGCATGAAGCAAGAATAGGTTAACATTGTTGGGAAGTAAGAAGTCTCACGCTCTAGTTCAATGACTAATTGATGAGCATTGGCTCCAACTTTATAACCGACGTTGGCAAATGTTGGACTATCACCCTTACCATCTGTTTCTAGGTATTCGGAAACGCCTTTAACAACGCCTTCAACTAACCATTCTAGACCCGCCTTGGCATCAAGCATGTGCTGGAAGCCAGCTACAAAGTCTTCAGCTTTGACCTGTGAATAGACTTCACCAGTTGATTTGTACCAATAGGCATCTTCTCTGAGATTGAAAGTATACTTCTTACCACCATCAGAAACTACCCAATCTTTGGCAATCGCTGGTTTTAATTGGCTTAGACCATTGTACTCAACTAGACCATCAACACAGTTAACTAGAATTTCACTGTCAGTTTGATGTGAAGTATTGACGATGTCAATTGTCACTGGGCCTGTACTGAAGGTAAGTTTGTAATCAGTAGCTAGTGTGTGTCCCCAGCCTGTCAACATGGTTGCAGGATCATAATCAGCGGGATCACCACTATCAACTGCGGCTTGCCATGCAGCAAGTAACTGATTTCTTTGAGCATGCGTAATAAAACTTGTTTTTCCTGAGCCCTTTGTGGCGACCATGCTTTTGAAGCGATCTGTGTCACTACCCCATTGAACATAAGGAACTGTTCTGGGAGCAACTCTTGAAATCGTATAGGCGCCGCCATCCGTTGTTGTTGGAACAAAAACAGCAGACTCTAGTAATAAGGCTTCAGCTTGAGCATAGAGAACAAATTTTTTGTCGACTGTATCTGCCTGAAGTGCTGCATCAAGCTTGGCTTCATACGCGCCTAAAGCTTCTGTGTATGTAGTGCCTTCATCAGCGCGTGTATATGGAACCTCTGCGGAAGAGCTTGGTTTCTTCCCACAGGAAGCGAGTATAACAGCTAAAGCTGATAAAAGCACTAAATAACCAAATTTAGATTTTTTCATGTGTTTTCCTCCTTTTCTAAATTTCCACCTATTTTTAATAGGTTGAGTTGATTATAAACTTTTTTAATAGTCAATTCAATAAGAGCGGAAAAGGTTGGAAACGCTTTCATATGATTTTCTCGGTCTTTTATTGCTTGTTTATCATCTAAAAACCGCCCTTAAAATTAAAAAAGGAGGTTCTACCTCCTAAATGTAAACTACTATTTTACTATTCGCGTTAGTGACGTCTTTGGCGGCAATCACCTTAACAATGGGTGATATTTTATTTAGTTCGACTAGTTCTCCACTCTCTTTTTTCTTAATAAGAATCGCATTGACATCATTGCGACCATATTTCTTATAAACTTGTTGTGATAATTCTCCGTAATGGAAATAATAGGCTGGGTCATAGCCTTTTTGAATGACACTTTGTTTAATGGCCGCGACCTCTTTTTCGGTTTTAATGTACTTATATTTTAGATTATGGCGATTTAAAACACGTTCACTTAAATCCGCGAGAATTGGATCATCTTCTTCGCTGAAAGTGTGCATATAATAACCAATAACCCCATCATCGAAAGTAATATAAGTCTTTAGATCTAATACCTCACCGCTAGCAAGGGGCTCTAAATAAGTATAGGGGTGCTTAAATTGATATCCACTTTTAAGCAAGTCAAAGTAACGTTTAAGTGTGCTCATCACCAAGACTTCATAGCAGTAAGCCTCAGGATGGAAATAGACTTGGGTATACATGTGGTAACGACCAAGGATGATGTTTTCAATATTAGAGACATTGTTCTCTTTAAAGACTAAACGCCCCTCAATAGCCGTAATCCCTCTTAACAAGCGATCTAAATCAATATGACCGTAAGGCGTTCCTGTAAAATAAGCATCTCTTAGCAAAAAGTCTAAACGATCAACATCCAGCTGACTAGAGATTAATTGAACAGGAATAGGATTGGGATAAGTGTGGTTTATAACTTGAGCAATCTTGGCTGGTAAATTTTTATCGGCCATTTTTAAGACTCGATTTACTTCGGTGTCTCCCGTAATAATTAAACAACAATAATCCTCAAGCTTAATGCGGTGAATCATCTCAAAAGCGTGAGACAGTTGTCCATGTCCAATATCGTCTAGCAAGGCCGCACAAAGAGTAATAATCACTTCTTCTTCGCTTAAACTGGAGCGAACTTCTTGTGAACTTTCGAGGATGCGACGAGCGATTTCATAAGTCCCTAACGAATGCGTAAAACGAGAGTGTTCAGCTGTAGAAAAGACTTGTAACGTTCCCCCTAACTGGTGGATTCTTTTCATCCGTTGCATCTCTTTGGTATTAATTAAATCTACGATGATTTGATAATCAACATAGACATAACCATAGACCGGATCCCTAAAAACTTCCGTTCTTGCCAATTTCTTAAATTTCATTTATTCTCTTCCTCTTTTTCAAGCAAAACCGTCGTCCAAACAAGGTAAGCTTTTTTATTACCGATACTGCCAATACCTTCATTGGTCCCAGCCTTGATATTGACCTTTTCTTTTTCAATTCCTAAAGCTTTAGCTACACTTTCTCTAACGGCTTCTTTGTAACTGCCAAGTTTGGGCTCTTCTAGAACAATCATCGTATCAATATTGCTGATTTTGTAAGCACTGTTTGCCAGTGTTTCTTTGCAAACCTTTAAAAAGTAAAGCGAACTTATCCCGCGATACTTCTCATCTTTATCACTAAAAGATTGCCCTAAATCTCCCTGACCGAGTGCCCCTAAAATTGCCTCGGCAATAGAATGACTCAAGGCATCGCCATCAGAATGCGAGATAGAACCAAAAGGCGCGGGAACCTCTACTCCGCCGATGCGTAGTTTTGCCCCTTTGCTTAAAGGATGAATATCAATAGAATTTCCGATTCGATACATAATTATCTTTCCTTTTTAATTGAGAATGCGGGTCTCAACCTCTTGACTGGCTTTAATTAATTTAATCATCGCTTTTATATTACGTAACAATTCTTTTTCTTTAGCAATTATCGTTTCTAAAAAACTCAACATTTTGGCCCCTTCTACAATTAAGATATCGTAAACAAAAATATCAAAACCATATTTTTTACTTTGTCTTCTTAATTTATTTGGGATGTTTTCTTCAAAATCTGGATAAACAACATGAGCATCTACTGGCCGTAAGTGATTGATCCAGGTTTGGAAGTTTTCTAACTCAATTTCAGCAAGGTGTTCGGTATCATCTAAAAACCAATAGAGTTCTTGTTTTAGTTCGTGATTTTTTGCGACAATTAGTCTTTCTTTTTCTCGGCGATGCATTTTTACATATGGGTACTCTAAAAGGCGCAAGAACTTGCGAAAAGCGAGCATATATTGATCAATATCTTCAAAGGGTATGCTCTTAGTAATAGCTTCTAATTCTTTTTTGTTTCGCTGAAAATCTGAGATTTCAAGTTTGACATTTTCAATGTCTTCTAGATACTCTTCGATGTTCAGATCAATCTTTTTTCTTTTATTGGTCACTTGTTATCCTCCATGGAAAGTTTACTACATTCCACAAATAGTGACAAGCAAAAGGCCTAGTCCTTTATTTAACTTTCTTTTCTTAAGCATTCTATTTGTCTATTGTTTTTTTGAATGTTATAATTAAAACGAATATATAAGGAGGGAAAAATATGAATTTAAAAGGTAGTAGAACTGAGAAAAATTTGATGACGGCTTTTGCTGGCGAGTCTGAGGCTCGCAATAAGTATACCTATTATGCTTCAAAAGCGAAAAAAGAAGGCTATAACCAAATTGCCGCTTTCTTTGAAGAAACCGCCGGCAATGAAAAAGAACACGCTGAACTTTGGTTTAAGGCCCTGCATGGTGGTGAAATCCCCACAACGGCTGATAATCTTGAAGATGCCGCTAACGGTGAAAACTATGAGTGGACCACTATGTATGCCGAATTTGCTAAGGTCGCTAAAGAAGAAGGCTTTACTGAATTAGCCTATCTTTTCGACGAAGTTGCTAAGATTGAAAAAACACATGAGGAAAGATTTAGAAAATTAAAACAAAGTGTCGTTGAAGGTACCGTATTTAAGAAACGGGAAAAAACCGTTTGGATTTGTACCAACTGCGGTAAGCTTTGGGAAGGTACTGAACCCCCAATGCTCTGCCCAGTCTGTAAACACGATCGCGGCTACTTTGTTGTCCGGGTTATAACCTGGTAAAAGTACTTGACAGAAAGGATTGATTCAATCGGTCAATCCTTTTTAAGTTGAAATTTTTAGTCAATAGATGAATAATTGAAGAAGAAAAGAGGTAAAAATATGTATAGTAAAGAAATTTTAGAAAAATACGCCAATTTAATTGTTAAAACTGGCGCCAATGTGCAAAAAGATCAACCAGTCATTTTGCGGGCTTCACTAGATGCCAAGCCTTTAGCTCTTGAAGTTGTGAAAGAAGCCTACAAGGCCGGTGCTAAAAGTGTTCGCGTGGACTGGGGCGAACCCCAACTAGTCAAAATTCACTTTGACCATCAAAGTTTAGAAACCTTGACAGAAATTCCTGAATGGCTAGTGGAACGGGAGAAATGGTATATCGACCGTGGTTGCTGCCTTATCTCCATCGCAACCTTAGATCCAGAAGCCATGGTGGGCGTTGATCCCGAAAAAATTAAAGCCACCCAAATCGCTATGATGACTAAGGCTCCTGAGATGATGAATTATACCATGGGCAACAAAGGTCAATGGACTATTGCTGCTTATCCCAATCTTGCTTGGGCGAAAAAATGCTTCCCAGATGACAGCGAAAAAGTAGCGCTTAAAAAGCTAGAAAACGCTATTCTCAAGTGTGTTCACATCACTAAGAATAATGACCCCATTCGGGCCTGGAAAATTCACAATAACCGGATGAAGAAAAATTGTTCTATTCTCAATCGCTTAGACCTTGCTGAACTCCATTATACAAATTCATTAGGTACAGACTTAAGGATTAAACTCCCCGTTAATCATCTGTGGGCAGGCGGAAGCGAGAAAACCGCTGATGGCCGTAAGATTGTCTTTAATCCCAACATGCCAACTGAAGAAGTCTTCTCCATGCCCCATAAAGATGGTGTTAATGGTCGCGTTTATGCCACTAAACCCTTAGTTAATAACGGCAATATCATCGATGATTTTTGGTTAGAGTTCAAAGATGGTGCGGTAGTTAAATATGATGCCAAAGTTGGAAAAGAATATCTTAAGGCCTTATTAGAAACCGATCCTGGCAGTCGTCGTCTAGGTGAAGTCGCCCTCGTTCCTTTTGATTCACCAATTAACAAAAGTGGCATTCTCTTTTATAGTACCCTTTTTGATGAAAATGCTTCCTGCCACTTGGCCCTTGGAAGAGCTTATCCTATGAACATCAAAAAAGGGACCACGATGAGTAAAGAAGCACTAGAAGAAGAAGGGGCCAATAGTTCCTTCATCCACGTTGACTTCATGGTTGGTTCAGAAGACCTTAATATCGTGGGTTTAACAAAAGATGGGGAAAAAGTTCAAATCTTTAAAAACGGCAATTTCGCTTTTTAAAATTTAAGGACCAGTTGCAAACTGGTCTTTTTTTATATTAGTGCTATAATAGAAGTCACATAAAAGGAAAGAAGGGATAGTCATGAAAAAAAGGATTATCTTTGCGGCCCTGCTACTTTCTTTATCAAGCCTATTAATAAGTTCGTGCAGCAAAAAAGAGCCACAACCAATAATTATTGATTACGAGATGAGAAACGCTTGTTATGAAGTTACTTTCGCTGATCAAGATTACCAAATGAAAGAACTTGACACCTTCAATTTTGAGTTAAAAGCTGGAGCTAGTCAAAACAAACAAGCCTATACAAATAGAAAGAAAATCAATAAAAAGAAAAAAGCTAACGATTATCAAGAAACAAATCAAGACATTCCTCCAGAATCCTTACCGATAATTGAACTACATGGCGTGGACAATTATTCTTCAACTACAAGCGAAGTTCTAGTTACTTATGATTTTCTAGAAACCGGAGAAATTACTTGTGGTTCGTGTGAAAATGTTTTCATCGCCTATTCTAAAGATAACGGGGATTTCGAGAAATTTACCGGTGAAAACACCTTCAGCGAGACAGGAA
>JAAZGG010000180.1 GCA_012511355.1 bacterium
CCCCATGACAATGCGCCCAAGTTAATCGTTTTTAAGCAAGGAAAAATGGTGGCGCAGGAGAGTCGGGGAAATAATGCCAAAGTCTTTGCTTCCGAAGAGGGCTTAGATGAGTATCTAAAGCGGTATGCCTTTTTGCCAACGATGCTTAAAATCAATGATGCTCAATTAGATAATCTATTAGCAAGTGAGACCAACAAAATCATCTATTATGGCTGGGCACTATGTGGTGATTGCCATTATTTAGAAAAACATTACTTGCCTGTTTTTTTGAAAAAACATCCCAATCAAGCTTATTGGTATTACTTTGATACCGATTTCTATCGTTCAAAGAAAATGAGCGAACCTGAGGTTTGGGAGAATTTTGTCCAAAAGACGGGAATAAATTTAAAAGAAAATGGTGGCAAAGTTCCAACTATCGCTTATTATGAAGGAGGGGAGCTTAAAGCAGCAGCTGTTTATTTCAATGATAAATTAGAAAAATTAGAAAGTGGTGCTTATAAAGTTGTCGCTTCTTATTACAGCGATGCCCCATTCATCAATCAAGTTTACGAAACTTATACAGCCTATCAGGAGGCCACGGCGAACTTTCATAACCAAAAGTTTGCCGAATTTATGGAAGAACATCTTTTATAGAAAGGTATAGAAAGGGAAAAGGATATGAATTTATTAGTTATTGTAGAAATTGCCGGCTTCGGCTTTGGCATCGTCGATTTTGTCTTTATCGGTATTGTTGTGCTTTCAATAGCGATTGGACTTAAAGCTGGCTTCGTCAACATGATTTTAAAGAATTTTCGCGGTCTTATTTCTTTGGTCGTGGCTTTTTTGCTCTGTAAACCACTGGGCGCATTATTAAAAACAGCAACGGGGACCCTTGTTTACGACAGAGTTTTAAATTGGATTAATGGTATTGATCCCTTGTTTACTCAAAATTTGCCAGGTGGCGCGGCTAATGAAGCGGCCATTAAAGAGGGTTTAGACCATCTAAGTTTACCCTCATTTATTGATAACATCATTATTAACACAACTAAGGATACGACAGCGGCCACTTTGGGTGAAGCGATTTCCGATTACCTTTCTTATTTAATTTTGATTGTTGTCTCCTTTATTATTATTTTGATTGTGGTAAGAATAGTATTATTCTTATTGCGCAGGACCTTTAGACGTTTGACCCAAAAACATTTTGTTGGTCGGCTTGATCATTTTTTAGGAGGCGTGCTCGGTGTTGTTTTAGGTGCCGCCTTCATCTGTTTAGTTACATTGGCAATTTCTTATGTAACCGCTGCTAACTGGATTGAGGGATTAAGTAGCTTCTTTATTAATGATTTAGGATTAAATGATGCTTCTTATCAATCGGTCAGCAAAATGATTTATAACGACAATCCCTTAATTATGTTTTTAAACATGATTTAAAAAATAACCTTTTTTAAGTATAGGGGGGCAAATATGGAAAAGTATATTTTAGCAATTGACCAAGGGACAACTAGCACACGAGCTATTTTATTCAATCATCAAGGTGAAAATGTTGCGATGGAGCGCAAGACTTTTAAACAATATTTTCCTAAACCTGGTTGGGTTGAACAAGATGCTGAAGAAATTTGGCAAAGTGTGCTTTTTGTCGTTAAAAAAGTCTTGGCTAAGCAAAAATTAAGCCCCCAGCAAATTGCGGCTATTGGGATAACTAATCAACGCGAAACCACGGTTGTTTGGGATAAAGAGAGTGGCAAACCTCTTTATCATGCGATTGTTTGGCAATCCCGTCAAAGTCAAGAAATAACTAATAAATTAGTAAAGGCCGGCTATAAAAAACAAATTCAGGAGAAAACCGGTTTAGTCATTGATCCTTATTTTTCGGCTTCTAAAATTAAATGGATACTTGATGAAGTTGAAGGGGCAAGGAAGATGGCCAAAGAAGATAAACTTCTTTTTGGAACGATTGATAGCTGGTTGGTTTGGAAATTAAGTGAAGGCAAACTTCACATAACTGATTATAGTAATGCTTCACGCACCATGCTTTTTAATATCAATAGTCTAAAATGGGATGAGGAGTTATTAGAACTTTTTGATATTCCTTCTTCCATGCTTCCTACTGTTCGTTTAAGCAGTGAAATTTATGGCTACACTACCATATTTGGTGGGAAAATTCCCCTTGCAGCGATAATTGGTGATCAGCAAGCTTCACTGTTCGGTCAATGTTGCTATGAAAAAGGCGATATTAAAAACACTTATGGCACGGGTTGCTTCATGTTGATGAACACTGGCGATAAACCTGTTTATTCTAAAAACGGTCTCCTTACAACTATCGCTTGGGCTCTTGATGAGAAGGTTGAATATGCTTTAGAGGGCTCGGTTTATGTCGGAGGTTCGGTTATTCAATGGTTGAAAGAAGGACTTGAGATTATCGAGAGTGTCAATGCCAGTGAAGAATGGGCGACGAGTGTAACTACTTGTGATGGTGTCTACTTTGTTCCTGCTTTTGTGGGACTAGGGACACCGTATTGGGATGAAAAGGCCCGGGGCGGGGTGTTTGGACTTACTAGAGGAACCACTAAAGCTCATTTAGTA
>JAAZGG010000002.1 GCA_012511355.1 bacterium
ATCCAGAGTTTACCTCAATTGAGGCCTATCAAGCCTATAGTGATATGTATGGGATGATGGATTTAGCCGAGGGTCTAATTAGATATGTTTGTCAAGATGTTTTAGGCACCACTATTATTACTAAAGATGAGGTAACTATTGATTTTAGTAAGCCTTTTAGAAGAATATCGATGGTTGAGTTAGTTAAGGAACAATGCGGAATTGATTTTAGCAAGATCACCGATTTTGAAGAGGCAAGAAAGTTAGCAGAAGAACACAAGCTAAGTGTTGAGAAGCATCATTATTCTGTCGGTCATATCTTAAATCTCTTCTTTGAAGAGTATGGTGAGAAAAGTTTAATTCAACCCACTTTTTTAACCGGTCATCCTATTGAGATTAGTCCCTTAGCTAAGAAGAGTAAAGATCCGCGTTATACTGAACGCTTTGAACTCTTTATCTTAGGGCATGAATATGCCAATGCCTTTAGTGAACTCAATGATCCTTTAGATCAGAGGGAACGCTTTGAACAACAATTAAAAGAGCGGGAACTCGGTAACGAAGAAGCTAACCAAGTCGATAATGATTATATAGAGGCTTTAGAATATGGTATGCCACCTTGCGGGGGCATAGGCATTGGTATTGATCGCTTAGTTATGTTGCTCTGTCAAGTTAATTCCATTCGGGAAGTTCTTCTGTTCCCGACTATGCGTCCTTTGAAATAAAAAGTAAGGAGAGTTGATTAAGTCAACTCTTTTTATATCTAAAATAAAAAACACCCTATAGGGTGTTAGATATTTAATTGTCCAGTAGCTTTTGCAATAGCATGCCTTTGAGCGACCCGAATAGCCGCGACAGCGGCAATGGCGCCGACAATATCATCAAGGAAGCAATTGCAGCGGTTTTTATCTTTCTGCAGTAGACTTATTTTCCCAGGTTTATTGACATCCATATTACCAAAATTAGTAACACCTATCTGTCCGTAGTTACCAGCGATAGAGATAGCAATCGCCTCATCTAAACCAAAGAGTCCTAAATCGTGGGTTAAGATATTTAACAAAGGATTATCTAACATACCTTTTTCAGCTAAAACATCAATTTGGACCCCTAATAAAATCGCATGAAACTGATCTCTTTTTCCAAGGATCTCCAGTACTGATTCCCGCATTTCTTCAATGGTTAAGGAATCTAAATACTTACTTTGCGCCCAATAGGATAGTTGAGCGATGTCATCAACCGAAACGCCTCTTTCCTTTAAAATCTTAATATTGATATTCCGCATTTCGGCTTCACTATAGACATTGCCTTCACTGGGAACAAAGTTTTCTAAACACTTTAAGTTTGCCATAATATAGCCCCCTTTTACCAATAACTAATTATACAATAAGCCCTAAATAAAACGCAAATTTTCCCTTGAATTAGGAATAATTATCTTTAAAAGCGAAGTTTATCAATAAAACTTTACAAGTCTTTGACTTGTGTAAAACTGATAAATTCTTATAATTAAGAGTATAGAGTAAAATAAAGAGGGTGAAGATATGATTACTAAAACCTTAGCTAAGAAAGTTTTAAATAAAGCCTTAGCCACAGGAGGAGACTATGCCGAGCTTTTCTGTGAATCAACTATTAGAAATGTGGCCGTTAAACGCGAAGATGCGGTCATTAATGAAGCCAGTAGTTCTTTAGTCACCGGCATTGGTTTAAGAATCTTAAAAGATTTACAGGCTGTTTATGGCTATACCAATGATGTAAGCCCAATGGGTCTTATGCGTTTAGCCAGCGATTTAAGTGCTTGTTATGAAGGCAAGCGCTGTAAAAGAGTAGAGGGTTTTGAAATTAAAGAACATCAGGGTTTTAATTATCAAAAGACCAAGGTTTCTAACGCCTATCGCAGTCGTTTGATGACCAAGGTTTATAAGGCCTGTAAAGGTCGCAACAAATTGATTTCTAAAGTAGAGATAAGTTTAGTTGATACCGATCAACGAGTTCTAATTATCAATAGCGATGGCCTTTGGACTAACGATAGACGCTTTCGGGTGCGCTTAGGCATTCTAGCGGTCGCTAGTAAAGATGGCCAAATGGAGATGGCCTTTGAAGGACCAGGAGCCAATCAAGGCTATGAGTTTTTTGAGACGATTGATTTAAAAGAGATTGCTAAATCAGTGGCTAAATCCGCCATCACTACCTTGAAAGCGCGTGAGTGTCCCTCAAGGAAGATGGATGTAGTTTTAGAAAATGGTTTTGGTGGAGTTGTTTTCCACGAAGCTTGTGGCCATTCCTTAGAAGCCACCTCGGTTGCTAAGGGTTTATCGGTTTTTTGTGGTAAAAAGGGTCAAAAGATTGCTAGTGACATCGTAACAGCCATTGATGATGGGACCATTGAGTATGGCTGGGGTAGTGCTAGTATTGATGATGAGGGTAATCCCACCCAAAAAACCACCCTGATTAAAAATGGTGTTTTAAATAGTTATCTTGTCGATAGTCAAAACGGCAGGCGGATGAAAGAAAAAGCCAATGGTTGCTGCCGTAGGGAAAGTTATAAACTGGCCCCAACTAGTAGAATGTCTAACACCTATATCGCCCAAGGAACCTCTACGGTTGAAGAGATGATCAAGGCTACTAAGTATGGTCTTTATGCCAAGAAGATGGGTGGTGGCAGTGTTAATCCCATTACTGGGGAATTTAATTTCTCGGTTTCTGAAGGTTATCTAATTAAAAATGGCAAGCTATCTCGTCCGGTTAAAGGAGCATCTTTAGTTGGTAAGGGCAATGAGATTCTTTTCAATATTGATATGATTGGTAGTAACCTAAAGCGCGCCCAGGGTATGTGTGGGAGTGTGAGTGGCTCAATTCCTGTTGATGTTGGACAACCTTGTTTGCGGGTTAGGAATATCACCGTTGGTGGTAGGGGGTAAACTTTATGTACAAAGAAATTTTTGAATTAGCTAAAAGCAAGGGGATTGAGAGTTTAGAACTCTATATCTATGAAGGAAGAGAAGTGGCGGTTAGTCTTTTCCATAGTGAGATTGATGATTATCGTATTAACAGCGATTTTATGCTTTCCGCTCGGGGTATTTTTGAGGGCAAGATGGGCTATGTTCGCGCTGAAAAATACGATAATAAAACTGCTAAATTTCTAGTTGATAATATCATTAAAAACGCCAAGCTTATCACTTCTAGTGATAAAGTTAGTATTTATGCGGGTGATAAAGAATATAAAAAGATCAATGTCTTTAATCCTGCTTTAGCTGAGGTTTCTATGGCAGAGAAAATTGCTTTTATTAAGCAGATTGAAAAAGAGGCTTTGGCTTATAATCCTGCCATTGTGGAAGTGGCTTCTAATAGCTATAGCGAGGCCAGTTCCAAGGTGACTATTATCAATGATAAAGGACTTAATTTGACAAGAGAGAACAATCAAATTGTCTACTATCTTGATGTTGTGGCCCGTAAGGATAATGAGGATAAGACGGGAAGTTATATCTTTGTTGATAATGATTTTCAAAAACTGAACACTTCTAAAATTGTTAAGGAAGCCTGTGATGAGGCCCTTTCAAAATTAGGTAGTAAGGCGGTTAAGTCTGGTCCTTATGATGTGGTCTTAGATGCTAAGATGATGTCAGCTTTACTGGGTTTTGTGGTTAGCAATTGCTACGCCAGCAACATTCAAGATGGCTTTTCTATTTGGAAAGATAAATTAGGAACTAAGGTTGGGGGCGATAATTTCACGCTCATTGAAGATCCGTGGTTAGAAAATTCTATTGTCAGTACGGGCTTTGATGATGAAGGGGTAGCTACTAAACCCAAGACCATTATTGAAAAAGGTGTTTTAAAAACTTATCTTTATAATCTCAAACGGGCTTTAAAAGATGATGTTAAATCAACGGGTAATGGTTATCGCAGTGGTGGTGTGGTGGGTATCAGTGTTCGCAATGCCTACTTAGTTGCTGGTAAGAGCAAGAAAGAAGAACTCTTTGCTAAAATGCAAGATGGACTTTATATTACGGAACTTCAAGGTATGCATGCTGGGCTTGATTCCATCTCGGGCAACTTCTCCTTACAGGCCAGTGGTTATGTGATTAAAAACGGTCAAAAAGAACGCCCAGTCAGTGTGATAACCGTTGCTGGTAATCTTTATAC
>JAAZGG010000181.1 GCA_012511355.1 bacterium
AGTAATGTAAAAAAAATGGTGGTAATCTTATATGGTAGTTTATCTTTAAACTTAAAGATTATATACCCACCTATTAAAAGATATAATAAGGCTGCAACTACGTTCAAGATATTCAAACTCGTTTATTGTTCCTCCCTGTTATATTTGATTATGCAATAAATATCCTTGTTTTTATAACCTTTTTCAGGTTGACTGCTCTTCATGAACCACGACTGCTCTTTTCTCATCTATCTTTTTAATAAACTTTAAAAAGAAATATCCAGTGACCAAAAAGAATGTTACACCAGTAATATAAACAAGAGCCGATAAATATGGGTTAGGACTGATAATATGTCGATAAATATGATGCTCCCCATTAAATGCCAGCCCGAAAAATGATGTGCCAAATATTATGTTAAGTACTATCATAATTGCAACTATCATATATATAATCATTAAGGCTTTAAGACAATTCTTTACCGTTATCTCTATTCTTTTAGTCAGCAAAAGATAAATGCCAAAAAAGGCCATTGTAAAATGGGTAATCCACTCAATTGAAAAAAACGGATAATAACGGTCAAAAAACATATACCAAATAGGGCTTCCGATTCCGGCAACTATCATTGTAAAGGAAAGCATCGTCATTAATAAATAAAAGTGTTTTTTGATGATTTTTGGTAAGAACAACACAACAAACACCATTGTAAACATAAGTTAACTAATATTTGAAGTAGGAAGCACATTATTAAAATTCCACCAAGAATCTTTACGATAAAAATTTATTAAGGAAAATACATAGGGTACAAATATTAAAAACGTTAACACAACTGTGATAATTTTATACGGCAATCTATCTTTAAACTTAAAGATTATGTACCCTCCTACAAGAAGATATAATATGGCCGCGATTAAATTCAATACTTCCCTAATCATTTATTGTTCCTCTTTACGACACATTCCTATGCCACCCATACCCTTTGTTTTTATTACTTTTATAAATGCTTCTTTTCTTGTTTTCATCAATATACTATTATTATACCTGTTTTAGTAGATTATAAAACCAAAAAGACTAAAGTTTGCCGATTTTTTCTTCTGTTCTAAAGTATCTTTCATGATAAAAACTCCCTTTTCATTGTACCAACTTTGGTCCAAATTAAGGGAGCATTTTCAAAAAAGATGGGGCGGAAAATGGGAATTGAACCCACGAATGCCTGATCCACAGTCAGGTGCGTTAACCTCTTCGCCACTTCCGCCATGTCATAAGGGCCCTATTATTTTAGCGTTTTACTTAATAAAAGTAAAGTATCTTGAATAAATAAACTGCTTTTTTAACTATAACGACTCTCAATTTTAATTTTAGGGAAATAACGCGGATCTAATTCTTTTAAACGCTTAGTAACCTCTTCTCTTAAGGCCTCTATTTTCTCTTCACTAAAACCATAGGGAACTACTAAATCAAACAGAAGATTAATTTGTTTATTACCATCAATGAAGCGAAAATCATGAATATCAAAGACGGGATTGATTTTTTTAACTACTGCTAAAACTTCCTCTTTTCTTTGTAAGACTATAGGACTGGTTGATATGGGATCTAAATGAATGGTAAGTTCAACCTTGTAACGCTCATAAGCCTCATTTTCTAAAGCATCAATCACCTCATGGATAGCCACAAGATTAACCGTTTCCTTAACCTCCGCATGAATAGAGGCAAAATAACAACCGGGCCCATAGTTATGGACTATTAAATCATGAGCGTCAATGATCCCCTCGCCACTTTTTACCAGCTTAGTAATATTGTTGCTCAACTCTGCACTAGGTGGGGTTCCAAGTAAAGTCACAATCGCTTCTTTGGCCACCTTATAGCCACTATAAGCCACCACTAAAGCCACTACTAAACCGGCAATTCCATCTACAGGGAAAGTGGTGTGTGGAGCGATTATCATACAAACGATAATAGCAAAAGTAATAAGAATATCGTTAAAGCTATCAATTGCTGCCGCTCTTAAAACCGAAGAATTAATCTTGCGGGCATAGTAGCGATTATAAAGAAACATCCAAAGTTTTAATAAAATATAGAAACCTAAAACTAAATATAAAATAAAGCCAGTAGCTATAGGCACAGGATTAATAATCTTAGCGATGGCTTCGCGTAAAAGTTCAACCGCCATAAAAATAATTAAAAAGCCGACAACAAGACTAGCTACATATTCAAAACGACCATGACCAAAGGGGTGTTCACGATCAGCCCGCTTATTTGAGATTTTAGCCGAGAAAACAGAAACACTGGAATTAATGACATCGCCAAGGTTATTAAAGGCATCAGAAACAATCGCAATACTAGAAAAGACTAGACCGATGATAAGTTTAGCTACAAAGGAAAATAAATTGCCTAAAATACCAACAATCCCACAAAGTGCTGTGTATTTTC
>JAAZGG010000182.1 GCA_012511355.1 bacterium
TTACTATGTTCAGCAAGAAATAGTTCCTTCTTTAAGAGCTAGAGAAGATTATGCCCTTTATCTAAATATCCTAGAAATTTACCTAAAAGAACTACTATTCGGACGTTTAAAAGAGTTTTTAGGCTTAGATTTTACAATGAATCCCCTGGCCGAGAAAATTATTAAAGTTGATGAGGCGGTAAAACAGGTGATGTTAGCCAGTGGTAAGTTAACCTATAATGTCAATCCGCCCTTATTATTAGATGAATTATTCTACCAAATCGCTTTGAAAGGAGGCTTAATCTAATGGATAACAACAAGAAAATTGAAAATAACAGCATCAATAACAACCCTGAAGGTGAAATTTATGATAGTGGCTTCTACGTCAGTGTTAGGTTTCCTAATAGCCGTCCTTATTATTTTCATACCTATGACGACAGTTTAGAAATAGATACCAAAGTGGTGGTGGAGACCATTCGTGGGTTAGAACTACGGACAATTATTTCGCCTATTAAAGAAATCGCAAGTTTAAAAAGTGAGACCCCCTTAAAACCCATTCTTCGTCGCGCTAGTTTACAGGACTTAGAGCAGGCTGAAGAGAATATTGAATTGGCTAAAAGCGCTTATGTGGTCTGTGAAAACGCCATTGAAAAGTTAGGATTAGAGATGAAATTACTCCATGCGGAATATACCCTTGATCGCAATAAGGTAATTTTCCTTTATGTGGCTGATAACCGCGTGGATTTCCGCGAACTTTTAAAGGATTTAGCTGCGGCCTTACGTTGCCGAATTGAATTGCGCCAGATTGGTAGTCGTGATCGCTCACGTCTTATTGGTGGCCTTGGTCCCTGCGGCCTTCCTTTGTGCTGCAATACTTTTTTAGGTGAGTTTGATGGTATCAGTATCAATATGGCCAAAAATCAATTCCTAGCCCTCAATATTCAAAAGCTCTCTGGCCACTGCGGGAAACTCATCTGCTGCCTTAAATATGAAGATGATCAATATAGCGAATTAAGAAAAGGTTTACCTAAAATCGGTTTTAAAATCAAATACGAAGATGAAATCTATAAAATCACCAGCATCAATGTCTTAACGGGTGATGTCCGTTTAGAAAATGCCGAAAGCAGTCAAAGCGTCTCTTTAGATGAAGTCTTAAAAATCATTGATAAAACGAGGGGAAATAATGATGAATAAGCCTAGTTTATATCTAGTAGCCACTCCCATTGGTAATCTAAAAGAAATGAGTCCGCGGGCGCTTGAAGTTTTAAATAGTGTCGCCTTTATCGCCTGTGAAGACACTCGTGTTACCAGAAAACTCTGCCAGCATTTTGCTATTAAAACACTACTTATTTCCTGTCATGAACACAATGAGAATAAGGCGGTGGAGAAGATTATCAAAGCCCTTAAAGATGGTTATAGCGTCGCCTTGACTAGTGATGCGGGTTTTCCTGCTATCAGTGATCCCGGTGAGCTTGTTGTGGCCAAGGTTTTAGAACAGGGCTTTAAAATTGAAGTCATCTCCGGTCCCTGTGCCCTTATCAATGCCTTAGTAGCCTCAGGTCTTAGCACCAAA
>JAAZGG010000183.1 GCA_012511355.1 bacterium
AACTAAGGTAAAGGGCGGTAGATCTAAACTGATTGAATGGGCGCCAGCATCTTTGCCGACTACGATATTGATAACATAATCTTCCATCGCTGAATACATAAGTTCTTCTACTATTCGTGGTAAACGATGGATTTCATCAATAAAAAGGATATCTCCTGCATTTAAAGTTGTTAAAATCGCTGCTAAATCCCCAGTTTTTTCAATACTTGGTCCACTGATAACGCGAATATTTCCCCCCATTTCATGAGCGATGACATGAGCTAGAGTGGTTTTTCCTAAACCTGGAGGACCATATAGTAAGACATGATCCAAAGCTTCATTACGTGAACAAGCGGCCGCGATAAAAACACCTAAGTTATGCTTATTGTTAGTTTGACCGACATATTCAGCAAGAGTCCGTGGACGTAATGACAATTCATCAGAATCAATAGTAGCGTCATAACTGCCACTTACTAGTCTATCTTCCATCTTTTTTCTCCCTTAATATGTTTTTGCTTTGTTAAGCATTTTTAAAGCTTGTTTTAGATACTCTTTGGTGGTGGCTTTAGTCTTACTTAATTTGGCTAAAACCCCATCAATTTCACTGACTTTAAAGCCTAAAGACTTTAAAGCCTCGCGTGTTTCTTCTAATTCATTACTAATTTTAACACCAGCGGCAACGTCGCTATCTAAAACCAATTTTCCCTTTAAATCAAGGATGATTTGCTGGGCCGCCTTGGGACCAATTCCTGGTAATTTCTTTAAAAAAGCGGTGTTACTCGTCTCAATCGCCTGGATCAATTGAGGGGCCGTGACATTAACGAACATTCCGATAACGGTTTTGGGACCTAAACCCGAAACGTCAATTAATTTGAGGAAAAGACGCCTTTCCTCTTGATCTTTAAAACCATAGAGAACAAAAGCATCATCTCTTACGTGTAAAAAGGTGTAGATTTTCATAAGTTCCCCGAGTTTATAAAAACTGGGATTAGCAATACTTAACTGATAACCAACGTTATTGCTTTCTAAAACAATCATATTTGGTTTTACTTCTCTTACGTAGCCAATGATGTAATCAAACACCCTAACACCTCCTTTTTAACTTTGTATATGATAACATAAAAAAAACGCCTTGACTATGTCAAAGCGTAAAATTTATGGCCGGAAAGGCTTAGGTCTTGGCGCTAAGGCGCGCTTATGGGCGCTATTCTTATGCATTTGCTCAATTTTCGCCCTAATTCTGGGGTCAATTTCCTGTTTCCTTAAGAAAGCATCAAGATCTTTATAACTAAAGCCCAACTCTAGCTCATCATAACTACTCTCAATAAGTCCCGCCGTGGGGCGCTTATTGATAATTTTTTCGGGAACCCCTAAAATCCTAGCCGCCTCAGTCACCTCGGTTTTAGTTAGACGCACCAAAGGTAAAATGTCACAGGCCCCATCACCGTGCTTAGTAAAGTAACCCACATAGTACTCGGCTAGATTATCAGTGCCGATAACTAAGTACCTTTTTAATTGGGCCGTCGCGTAAAGTGTAAGCATCCTTAGACGCGCTTTTAGGTTAGCAAATGTCATAAGGCTATTGCTATTATTTTCTACTTTAAAACTACTAATTAACAACTTTTTAAAGATGTCAAAATTATCGTTAAGACTTATAGTCTTAAACTCTAAATTGGCCGCTTTACAAGCTAAAATGGCATCTTCGGTGTCTGTAGGCTCAGAATAACAAGGTAAAATAAGGCCCAAGCAGTTATCACCACAGGCTCTTTTTATTAATTGGGCGCAGACAGCGGAATCAACACCACCCGAAACACCGAGCACATAGCCATCGGCATTAGCCTTCTTTAGGTAATCTTTGAGAAAATCAACTAAATAGTCTAAATATTCTTTTAGTTCCATACTGCTCCCTTCTAGGAAACGATCTTCATTTCCTTCATTTTATCTTCAACAAATTGATTGGTATAAAGCTTATAGTAGTAGCCCTTAAGTGCTAATAACTCCTGATGTGTGCCCTTTTCAGTCAACATGCCGTCCTTGATAACTAAGATTAAATCGGCATTGGTAATCGTAGATAAACGGTGGGCAATAACAAAGGAGGTGCTTCCTTTTAAGATATTCCCGATGGCTTTTTGAATGACCATCTCAGTTTCAGTATCAATGGAACTAGTCGCTTCATCTAAAACTAAAATGCGCGGATCGGCGACAATGGCCCTAGCAAAGGAAACTAACTGTTTTTGGCCTTGAGAAAGACGACTTCCACCTTCACCAACTTCAGTATCATAGCCTTTATCTAACTTTGATATAAAGTCATGAGCGTTAGCAGCCTTAGCTGCCGCAATAATCTCTTCATCACTGGCTTCTAAATTGCCATAACGGATATTCTCTTTAATTGTACCACTAAACAAGTGTGGTGTCTGCATAACATAACCTAAATTGGCATGTAACCAGCCAACTGAACGCTCTTTATAACAACGCCCATCGATGTTAATGGTGCCACTAGTAGGCTCATAAAAACGACAGAGCAAGTTGACAATAGTTGACTTACCAGCCCCTGTCTCGCCAACTAAGGCGACGGTCATTCCTTTTTTAACCCTCAGGTTAAAGTTCTTTAAGACAGTTTTGTTAGTACCTGAGTAGGCAAAACTGACATCTTTAAATTCAACATCACCGTTTAACTCTTCCCAATTCTCTTTCTTAGGATTATCATAATCCCCGTATTTTTCAATAACTTCTAAGGTATCAGGGATTTCAGTTTCCACATTTAATAGGTTAAATACCCGTTCCGCAGCCACTTGGGCTTGCTTCATCTGGTTGCTGATTCTAGCAATACTAAGCACCGGTTCAAAGAACATCGTAGTATAAGAGATAAACATGAAAAGCAAACCGGTTTCAATACCACCAATATAAGCTTCATAACCACCATAGTAACACATTAAAGCGATACCTAAGGCCGCAACTATCGCCACGGACTGATAGTAAAGTGAGGTAAAGACGGCGGCCCGAATAGAGGTTGAACGATAATTTTTCACTAAACCCGAGAAATTACGGAGATTTTTTTCTTCTAAAACTAACGATTTCGAAGTCGTAGCCCCCATGATACCCTCGTTTAAGGATGAGGTTACCTGAGCATTAATCTTCCTTATCTTCCAAAAGTATTTAACCACAACCCGCCTGAAAGGAATGCTGATTGCGAAAATAATTGGAACGATGATCACCTTGATCAAGGATTGTTTTACACTGTAGCGCATCATAAAGATTCAAATAAAGCTTAATTTAAATAAGGCCCAGATGATATCGTTAAGTCCCCAAGAGATAATTTCGCCTAAACGCCCAGTATCCGAGGTTACTCTAGCGATTAACCAACCGACCGAGTATTTATCAAAGAAGGAGTAAGATAAGCCTTGTAGGTGCTTAAATTCCGCTCGGGCGAGATTTTCATACATATGTAAGTCTAAGCGCGCGCAGCAAGTGATAAAGATCTTAACCGCAATTGCCTCAGCCACAATTAAACCAGCCATACCCAGAACAAAAAGAATAAAGGCGTTTTGATCAAAAGCAGCACCACTGCTAACAAATCTTTGAATTCCTGCCTGGGATAAGTATTCGATAATAAGCGTTTCTAATAAGGCGGTAGCAATAATACTGATAACGCCAAAAACTATCAGTTTTTTATACTGTGCAATATAACTGAAAATTTTCTTCCAAACTTTAAAATCAAGTTTACCCTTAAGGTTGATGCTATCAAATTCTTCGTGCATTAGTTAACACCTCCCTTTTCATCTTCAAAATAGTTCTGGATTTCCCAAATGTTTTTGAGCAACCCTTCTTGTTTAATCAATTCATCAAAGGTGCCAATTTGACTGATGGTTCCATCTTCTAAAATTACAATGCGGTCAGCATCCATCGCTGTTGAAACCCGATGAGTAATGATAATAGTGGTAGCCTTGGTCTGCCGATTATTTAAGGCATTGCGAATTTTGATGTCGGTTTCGGTATCAACGGCACTCAAGGAATCATCAAAGACCAAAATCGGCTTATTTTCCACAATGATTCTAGCAATAGAAATCCTTTGCTTCTGACCACCCGATAAAGTCACTCCTCGCTCGCCTACCATGGTGTCAAAGCCCCGATCAAAGCGTTCAATATCACTTTTAACCGCGGCTATCTCTGAGACTTCTTGGATGCGGGTTAAATC
>JAAZGG010000184.1 GCA_012511355.1 bacterium
TCAATCCCAATTACCGAATCTGTTCTGGTGTTGAGGAAGTTTTACAATATGTCCAAGAATACCAAGAAAAAAGAACAAGCTTGGACTATGATATCGATGGCATTGTCATCAAAGTCAATGATTTAAATGTCTATGATGACTTAGGGTATACTGCCAAGACCCCAAAATGGGCGATTGCCTATAAATTTCCACCAGAAGAAGTGATAACTAAACTTAAAGATATCATCTTCACTGTCGGTCGCACGGGGAAGATTACCCCTAATGCTCTTTTGGAACCGGTAAGGGTGGCGGGCTCTTTAGTTCAAAGGGCAACCCTGCATAATGAGGACTTCGTCCGTGAAAAGGGCATTATGATAGGAGATTATGTTGTTATTCGTAAAGCTGGCGATGTGATTCCTGAAGTAGTAAAGGCCTTGCCTAATCGGCGTAACGGCAGCGAAAAAGCCTTTGAAATGGCAGAGTTTTGTCCAATTTGTGCCTCCAGATTACAAAGAAAAGAAAGCGAAGCCGCTCATTACTGTTTAAATGATAATTGTGATAAGCGCAACATTGAAAAGCTAATTCATTTTTGTTCCAAACCCGCGATGAATATTGAAGGACTTGGCGAAAAAATTATTGAGGAGTTTTACAATATTGGGGTTTTAAAATCGCTTTATGATCTTTATAACCTAGAAACACATAAACAAGAAATTATGGACTTAGAAGGCTTTGGCTTAAAATCCATTACCAATATCCTCACTTCCATTGAAAAGAGCAAAGAACAATCTTTAGAACGTTTAATTTTCGCCCTTGGAATTAAAGAAGTTGGCGAGAAGGGTGCGAAAATCTTAGCAAAACGCTTCCAAAAAATGGAAAAACTCGCCGCAGCTAGCGAAGAAGAACTCTTAAAGATCAAAGATATCGGTCCAGTGGCCACCAAGGCACTTAGAACTTTCTTTAGTAGTGAAGATAATCAAAAACTACTCGCTTATTTAGCCAGTAAAGGTTTAAATTTCACCTATAAAAGCAGTGTAGAAACCGTAGATATTTCTCATCCATTCTATGGTAAAACCTTCGTATTAACTGGGACCTTAAGTAGTTTAAAACGCAGTGAAGCTCAGCAGTTATTAGAAGATCGTTATGCCGGCCATTGTTCTAGTAGTGTCTCGATTAAAACCGACTATGTCATTGCCGGCAGCGAAGCGGGTAGCAAACTAGAAAAAGCCCAGAAATTAGGCGTTAAAATTCTAAATGAGGCAGAGTTTTTAGCTCTGATTAAGCCCGATGATGAGTCTTGATTTACACCGACTCTTGGTCCAAGAAGCCAAAGAGAAAATTTTAGATTTTATTGATAAGGCGGTCGCTAATGGTGAAGCGGTTGTCCGCCTCATTCATGGTTTTAATCACGGTTTAAAAATAAAAAACATGATACTAAGACTTAGTTCTAAGGATCACCCCGCCATTCAGACCATACAACCAGAACTAGGCAATTCAGGTTCAACTTTGATCTATTTAAAATATTTCGATTGAGGAAGAAAAATGCTAAAACTTGATGAGTTTAACTTAAAAAAAGAAGATAAAATTATCTGTGCCGTCTCAGGCGGTCCTGATTCCATGGCTCTTTTAGATCTTTTGGTGCAGGCCCATTTTAAGCCTGTTGTCTGCCATGTTAACTATCATAAAAGGGCGAGTAGTAAGCGCGACGAATTAATTGTTAGTGATTACTGTAATAAACATTCGCTTGTTTTTGAACTTCTAGATGTTAAAGAAAAGCAGCGAGGAAACTTTCAAAACTGGGCTAGGGAACTTCGTTATCATTTCTTTAAAGAGATCTATGATAAAGTGCAGGCACAAGCTCTGCTTGTGGCTCATCAAGAAGATGATTTAATTGAAACTTATCTTTTCAAGAAAGCTAGGAAGAGTGTCGGCGACTATCTAGGGCTGGCTTCTAAAGAAGAAATCTTTGGCATGACTATCATTCGCCCCTTACTAGAGCAGCCCAAAAAGGCTTTAATTGAATACTGCGTGTCACGGGGCATTCAATTCGGGGAAGATGAGAGCAACTTTCAAAAGAATTATACCCGTAACCGTTTTAGACTGGAAATTGTTGAAAAACTGAGCGAGCAGGAACGAGCCTTTATTCTCAGAAATATTGAATTAGAAGAAAAAGCATGGCAAAAGAAGCGAGCCGAGGCTTTAGAAATTTTAATTGATAATAAGATCAGTGTAACTGCCTTCCTCAAAAAAGATGAGGAACAGAAACACTTGTTGTTATATCACTTTATCGTGCGCAATTGTCCGGATATCGCCCGCAGTGTTTCTACTAAGCGCCTTAAAGATTTAAGCAAACAATTAAGTTCAGATAAACAGAATATCGTCATCAAGCTAAATAACGAAAAATGTCTAGTAAAATCCTATGATATTTTAGAAATTAAAGCTAGAAAAGTTGAGGGTTTTTCCTATCAGATTTCTAAACTTGTAGAAACTGATTATCCGCAGTTTTCTCTCCGTTTTAATGGCCCTAAAAAATTAGATGGCATCCATGTTTTTGAAAGTGATTTTCCCTTAACAATCCGCTCGCCAAAAGCCGATGATTATTTAATTCTTAAAAGCGGACATAAAAGTCTAAGACGCCTTTTTATCGACAAGAAAATCCCCGTAATGGAGCGGAAAAATTGGCCTGTTGTCGTAAACAGTAAAAAGGAAATTATCCATATCCCAGGATTATATCGTTTTTCGGAGCGAAAAACTTTGCAAAATAATCTATATGTGTTAAAATGTACTAGTCAAAAAGGAGAGGATTAAGATGTCTTATAAAATCGAGAGGATTTTATTATCTCATGAACAAATCGTCAATCGTTCTAAAGAAATAGGAGCGCAAATTAGCAAAGATTATGCCGGAAAACGGCCCCTTTTAATAGGGATGCTAAATGGAGCTGTTCCCTTTTTTGCCGAACTTATCAAACATATAGAAGGCGAGATAGAAACCGCCTTTATCAAAGCCTCAAGTTATGCAGGTCAAACCTGTAGCAGTAGTGGTTCTGTTGTCTTCACTGGTGATTTGAACTTACAAATTGCCGGTCGGGATATCATTGTGATTGAAGATATCGTTGACACCGGTTTGACGATCAAAACCGTCTGTGCTTTTATAAGAGAAAAAAAGCCTAAATCAATAGCTGTAGCCACGCTTCTTGATAAAAAGTCGCGGCGTTTAGTTGAAGTTGATATCAAGTATGTCGGTTTTGACATCCCCAATGTCTTTGTCGTAGGCTTTGGCCTTGACTACGATGAACTTTTCCGCAATCTACCCTATGTTGGGGTTTTGGATAGCAGCAGTATATAAGGAGAAAAGTGATGAATAACCAACAAAAACCTAGCAACAAAAATAAAGCCCCTTGGTTGAGCTTTATCTGGCCATATTTATTAATTTTAGCAATTGCAGTCATAGCCGTTGTTACTTTAACCAATTCCAATACCCGCAACTCTTACACTTTCTATACCTATGATGAGTTCCATACCGAGTTGACAATGGGAGATACCGAAGCCACTTCCTTGATAGTTTCTGAAAATGAAAAAGTCGTGACTTTTACGGGAACTTTTACTAGAACAGTCAATGGTGTTAAATCTAAATATTCCTTTAAAGGAACCCTACCAATTGTACCTGAAAGTCCCAATTATGATGGCGATATCGTTGAATTTTATAATTTTGTCAATAGCGCTACCTTTAAGGATGTCTTGCAGATTAAAAATGCTTTTGAAACCAGTATTTGGGGTTCACTGCTACTGACTTTGGTTCCCACTATTATTGTTATCATCGTCCTATTTGCGATGATGTCTAAACTCGGGGGAGCAGGAGGAGCAAATACCCGAGCCTTTGAGTTCGGCAAATCACCCGTTAAAAACGTTGATAAGAGCAAAGTACGCTTTGCCGATGTCGCCGGTTGTGAGGAAGAAAAAGCCGAAATGATCGAATTAGTTGATTATCTTAAAAACCCGCGTAAATACGCGCGGATGGGTGCCCGCATCCCTAAAGGTGTTATCTTAAAAGGTGCGCCTGGAACGGGTAAAACCCTGCTTGCTAAAGCGGTAGCCGGCGAAGCAGGTGTTCCTTTCTTCAGTATTTCCGGTTCCGATTTTGTCGAAATGTTTGTCGGTGTTGGTGCTAGCCGGGTTCGAGATATGTTTAAAAAAGCCCAGCAAAATGCCCCCTGTATGGTCTTCATCGATGAAATCGATGCGGTGGGTCGCCAAAGAGGCGCTGGTTTAGGTGGCGGGCATGATGAGAGAGAACAAACCCTTAACCAATTACTAGTTGCCATGGATGGCTTTGAAGATAATTCTGGTATCATCGTCATCGCGGCCACGAATAGACCTGATGTCTTAGATCCTGCCTTACTAAGACCAGGACGTTTCGATAGAACTATCACCATTAATTTACCTGATAGAAATGGGCGCGAAGCTATTCTCAAGGTGCATGCGCGCAATAAGAAAGTGGCGCCAACCGTCAATTTTGCCAATATCGCCCAAAGAACACCGGGCTTTAGTGGTGCTGATTTAGAAAATGTCTTAAACGAAGCGGCAATTTTAGCCGTCCGTCAAAATAAAGAATTCATTGAAATGAAAGATATCGATGAAGCGATTGATAGGGTCATCGGTGGACCTGCTAAGAAGAGTAAGGTTATGACCGAGAAAGAAAAACGCTTGGTGGCCTATCACGAATCGGGACACGCCATCGTCGGTCTAAAGTTAGCCAGTGCGATGAAAGTGCAAAA
>JAAZGG010000185.1 GCA_012511355.1 bacterium
GATTATAACTTTATTAGATTTAGCTAGCCTAAATCATGAAGGGAAGGTCAAAAATGATTAAAATTAAGAGTATTCTAGAATTAATCCACCAATTAGGAGGAAACAATGCTACTCTTTGATATCCTTAATTTAATAGGTGGTTTGTGCCTATTTTTATTTGGCATGAGCATTATGGGGCAAGCTTTAGAAAGACGAGCTGGCAACGGACTTAAAAAAATCTTATCCAAACTTACTGATAGTAAATTTGCTGGTTTATTAACCGGCTTAGGTATAACCGCCATCATTCAAAGCTCCTCCGCGACAACCGTAATGGTTGTAGGCTTTGTAAACTCGGGCTTAATGACACTTAAACAATCCATCTATGTTATTATGGGCGCTAATATCGGTACTACGGTTACCGCCTGGATTTTAAGTTTGGCCGGTATCAGCAGTAACAACACCTTTATTCAACTTTTAAAACCCAGTTCTTTCACCCCTGTCTTTGCTTTAGTTGGTTTGGTTTTTTATCTATTTAGCAAACGCGATAAAAGGAAAGATACCGGTATGATTTTGCTAGGCTTTGCTACCTTAATGTTTGGTATGGCGACTATGTCGGCTTCGGTCGCTGGTTTAAAAGATATTCCTGAATTTCAACAATTATTCGTTACCTTTACGAATCCAATTTTAGGTGTTCTTGCTGGTACAATTTTGACAGCAATAATCCAATCAAGTTCGGCTTCAGTAGGCATCTTACAAGCCCTGTCAATGACTGGTAAAGTAAGTTATGGTGCGGCTATTCCCATCATTATGGGGCAAAACATTGGTACTTGTATAACCGCCCTTATTTCTTCTGTTGGTACAAATAAAAACGCCAAACGAGCGGCCTTTATACATTTAAGTTTTAATGTTATTGGCACGACCTTTTTATTGAGTGTTTTTTACTTAATTAAAATCCTGTTCGCTCCAGCTTTTCTTAATATGGCCGCCTCTATGCTAGGTATTGCCATCGCTCACTCAGTGTTTAATATTCTCTGTGTTATCTTGCTCTTCCCACTAGGCGGATTACTTGAAAAATTAGTTTGTCATTTAATCCCTGGTGGTGAAAAATTTGATAAAAAGGTTGAATTGGATGAGCGTTTGCTTACAACTCCTTCCTTTGCCCTTGGACAATGCTTTAACTTAATCAAAGTAATGGGGAATAGTACTAAAGAAGCTGTTAAACAAAGCATTAAAGTCATTGAAGAATATAATGACGAAGCGGCCAACAAAATTCGCGAGTGTGAAGAAAAGAACGATTACTATGAAGATCTCATCGCTTCCTTTTTAATCAAACTAAGTGCCCGCAAAATCAGTGAAAATTCTAGTGGTACTGTCGCTGAATATCTTAAGATTCTTGGGGACTTTGAAAGAATCAGCGACCATTGTTTGAATGTCTTAGATGCCGCCGAGGAAATGAAAAGGAAAGAACTTTCTTTCTCTAACGTTGCCAAAGAAAGTTTAAAATACTTAACCTCGGCTACTGAAGAGATCATGGATTTAACAATGGATGCCCTAGAGAGTCAAAACATAAGACTGGCTTATAAAGTTGAACCTTTAGAACAAGTAATCGATATTTTAAAGGAACAACTGCGGACTGAACATGTTTTGCGTCTACAGCAGGGAAAATGCTCAATTGATGTCAGCTTTATTTGGTCAGAC
>JAAZGG010000186.1 GCA_012511355.1 bacterium
TATCCACATCTATTCGCGAAGTGGTTAATGTTGCAGGTAAGTTAAACGATAAGCGAATTTTCCTTAAATTCGAATCTTATGAAGAGAAAGAAACTGAATAGGTGGCAAGTTGTCACCTTTTTTTGTAAAATAAAACTGAGGGATCTAAATGGAATATATCAATTTGGGTAAGATTATCAACACGCGTGGGCTTAAAGGTGAACTTAAACTTTTATCTTTTAGCGACTTTGTTAGTGAGCGTTATCAAAAAGGTAGTAAAATTTATTTTTATAACGAAGAGCTTGATCTTCGTGAGAGTTTCACGGTCAGTAAATATACAGTCAGTGGAGACTTTATCTATCTACAGGTTTTAGAAATACAAGATGTTGAGACAGCCAAAAAATACAAGGATTTCTTGGTACAATTCCCAACTGAAGCCTTACCAAAACTAGATGGTGACCATTACTATTATTATGAGTTAATTAATTGTGAAGTCAGTTTTGAAGATGGTGAGAAAATCGGTTTGGTTTTAGCCGTAGAAAACTATGGCGCCCAAGCAATTTTACGCGTCCAAGGTTCAGAAAAACAATATTTGATTCCCTTTGTTGCGAGTTATTTAGTTAAGGTTGATATCGAGCAGAAAAGAATCATTATTAAAAGAATAGAGGGTTTGTTATGAGAATAGACTTTTTAACCTTATTTCCCGAGCTTTTTAAACCCTTTTTTGAAACCTCCATTATTAAAAGAGCAGTTAGTAAAAAAGTCGTTTCCCTAAGGGTAAGCAATATTCGCGACTTTACCTTGGATAAGAATTATCGAGTTGATGATTATCCTTTAGGCGGTGGCGCGGGTTTAGTTATGAAGTGTCAACCGATACTTGATTGTTTAAAGACGGTAAGAAAAGAAGAATCCAAGGTGATTTATCTTTCACCTAAAGGCCAAGTATTTAATCAGAAAATGGCTAAAGAATTGAGTAAGGAAAAACATTTGATTTTGCTCTGTGGTCATTATGAAGGCATTGATGAGCGGGTTTTAAAACAAGTGAATTTAGAAATTTCCTTAGGAGATTACATATTAACGGGTGGCGAACTGCCGGCCATGGTATTAGCGGATGCGGTGATTCGTTTACTTGATGGAGCGATTTCTGAAGATTCTTTAGATATCGAATCTTTTGATAATGGTCTTTTAGAATATCCTCAATATACTTTCCCTAGGGTCTATGAAGGGGCTGAGGTTCCCCCAATTCTTCTTTGTGGCAATCATGAGGCCATCAAAAAATGGCGCCTTAAGGAACAGTTAAAAGAGACGATGAAAAAAAGACCTGATCTACTAGTGGGTCGCAAATATAGCAAGCTTGAACTTTCCTTATTAAAAGAAATTGAAAAGGGCGAAGAAGAACCCGCTTGGTATCTTGAAGCCTTAGAAAAGGGTAAAAAGTTCTTAGATTAATAAAAAAATCTTGAACTATAAACGGCTATTTGTTAAAATACATCTTGCGCATAACGCTAGGATGCTCCGCTAGGAGTCACGACCTATGAACATCTGAAATTTAAAGGAGTGTGATTACATGAACATGGAATTAGTTAAGAAGGTTACTGAAGACCAACTTAAGACCAATATCCCCGAATTTAAAGCGGGTGATACCGTGAAAGTTCACGTAAGAATCGTTGAAGGTAATAAAGAGCGGATTCAAATCTTCCAAGGCGCCGTTATCGCTCGTAGGGGTGCGGGGATTTCCGAATCGTTTACCGTGCGTAAGCTCTCTTCCCAAATTGGGGTTGAAAGAACCTTCCCGCTTCATTCGCCCTTAATTGCGAAAATTGAAGTTGTACGGGTTGGGGCCGTTAGAAGAGCAAAATTATATTACCTGCGTAAAAGAACAGGTAAGGCTACGCGAATTAAAGACAAAGTTCAAAAGTGACAAAAGGGCTATCAGAGTAGCCTTTTTTGTTTATTCACTTTTTAGAAAGTGTTATAATATCTAGCGAGGTAACTTATGAGAAAAGAACGGAGAAGATTAGTAAATATCATCTTGATTGTTGTCATTGCGCTTTCGTTGGCCTTTTTTGTTGTGCGGCCATTAACCCTAGAAA
>JAAZGG010000187.1 GCA_012511355.1 bacterium
GAATTATTAACCCATATTCAAATCCCCTTGAATAGTAAGACGAGAGGGGCCTTGGTTAATGAATCCTTAGAAACAACAGTGCCTGGCATCTTTACCTGTGGTAATGCCTTGCATGTGCATGATTTAGTAGACTTTGTCAGTGCGGAAGGTCGAGAAGCTGGTCAAATGGCGGCTTTATATATCCAAGATAATCTAAAAGATGAGGGACCAAAATTAGTGACAAAAGCCTTAAATGGTGTTAATTATATCATTCCCGCCAGTATTAATCTGAATAGACTATCTAAAGGCGTCAATTTAAAGTTTAGGGTTACAAAACCCTATAAGAAAGTCAAACTACTAATCAAAGTTAATGGACAAGAAATTAAAAGGGTGTTTAAGCCCGCTATCTTGCCATCAGAAATGGAAAATCTCTTTATTCCTAAAGAAATCTTGCCAGCAGAAGGCGAACTGACAGTTGAGGTAGAGACTTAATGAAAACTTATGCCATTGTTTTAGCAGCCGGTAAAGGGACGCGGATGGAAAGTGTATTACCAAAATGCGCCGTCCCCCTTTTTAGTAAGCCGATGATTGAGTACTTAATTGATAGTTTAGAACAAAGTTCAGTAGACAAAATAATCGTGGTAGTTGGGTACAAAAAAGAAGTCATTGAAAAGCTTTTAAAGCAAAGAGTGCAGTATGTTTTGCAAGAAGAACAATTAGGGACGGGGCATGCCGTTTTATGTGCTAAAGAGGCCGTTGGCGAAGAAGGCCGCTCCATCATTATCCCTGGCGACACGCCTTTAATTGATTTAGAAATCATCAACAATTTAATAAAAACCCATGAAGATGCCCAAAATGCTTTGACTTTAGGCACTATATTTTTAGATCAACCAGGAGCTTATGGAAGGATAGTTCGTTCAGAAACCGGACGTTTTTTAAGGATTGTTGAAGCTAAAGATGCTGAGCCCGAGATTTTAAAGATTAAAGAAATAAATAGTGGTTTATACTGTGTTGATAATAAGTTTTTGTTTAGTTTTTTAAATCAAGTAAAAAATAATAATGCTAGTGGTGAATATTATCTAACGGATATCGTTGAAATGATTGCTAATTCGGCTCAAGTTGGTACTTTCACCATCAAGGAAGCCTATCGTTTAAAGGGCATTAATGATAAAGAAACACTGCTAGAGGTTGAAAAAGCTATGCAAGAGAAGATTAATTTTGACCTAATGCATAGAGGTATTAAAATTATTGACCCAACAAGTGTGAAAATTGGTCCTGATGTCAAGGTAGGAAAAGGGGTCACTATTCATCCTAATTGCAAAATCACCGGCAGGACTTCAATTGGCGAAGGAGCCACTGTTGGACCAGATAGCGAGTTGCATAATGTTGAATTGGGTGCTAATGTTATCTGCGCTCACGCCACCCTTTGGAATTGTAAGGTTAAAGAAAATGAAATTGTCCTGCCTTATAGCTGTCAAAAACTAGAGGAGAGCGAAGTCTAAGATGTATTATGTTGTTCAAGTAAGCACTGGTCAAGAAGCCGAAACCATGGAGTTAATCAAAAAGAAAATCAGTCCGGAATTAGTCTTGGATGTCTTTTCTCCGACCCTTAAGTATCGACGCAAATTTAAAACAGGCTGGCGCGAGGTTACCAAACGCTGTTTTCCTGGTTATATTTTTATTGAAAGTCCCTCTCCACAAGCCCTTTTTTTAGAGCTTTATAAGATTCCTATGTTTACGCGTTTACTAGGCAAGGATCGTTCTAGTGATGGCTTTGTACCTTTGACCAAAGAAGAAAGTGACTTAATTGATACTTTAGCTGATAAGAATAATGATCGAACGGTTGATATCTCCAATGTTAAAATTAGTGAAGGTCAAATTGTCCATGTTTTAGATGGTTCTTTAACAGGGCGCTTAGTTAAGCTAGTTAAAGTCAATCTTCATAAGCCTTTGGTTAACGTTTCTTTTGATATGATGGGGCGAGAAATGACGGTAGATTTAGGAATTAATATTGTTGTCGAAAAAGAATAAAGGTTACTTTGTAACCTTTTTAATTATCACTGATTAGTTTTTTAGTAGTTTTTTAGTTTATCTCTTTTAATTTATAAAAAGACTTGTTATAATTACAAGTAATTACGGTACTAAAAAGGTTAAGGATGGTGTCGAAAGTAATGTCCAAAACTAATTTTGCCCAGCGTTTTACAGATTATGAATATTCTTCTAAGCGGGAAATCGCGGAGATTTTAGGTCCATCATATGTGGAAAGTGTTTGGCGTTTAACCTGTGACTATCGGGAAAAATATCGTTTTCCGCTGGCTTTGAAACGCTTTGATAACTTTCCTTTTACGGTGGTTTTAACTCCGGCGATTATGGCCCATGCCAATACGGCTGAACGTAAAATGTTTGAGTATAGTATCCTTTATGAAAATTATCGTAACCGTGAAAGTATTTCTGAAGATAAGGTTCTTCAAGCGTATAAAGAAGAAATCGTTAAAGCCGATCTTTTAGCCTTGGCGCACAATGCTGATTTAGAAGTAGGCGAGCGTGATATTGATTTAATGTTAGAGCCAACTTCTTTGCATCTTAAAGAAAGTCAGATTTACGGCTACTATAAGGC
>JAAZGG010000188.1 GCA_012511355.1 bacterium
AAGAGGGGAAGGTAGAAGCTCCTTCAATTCCAGAAGAGGGCCCTAACTTCAAAGAGCCTTCAATTAAGGCTGAGGATGTCACTTCACTTGATGATATTTTTGCGAGTGCTGAGTTTGATGTATTAGACCTTGGTGATACGAGTATTTTTGAGATGACGCATGTTCCTAGCATTTCAGAATCGGATAGAGAACAACCTGATGAAGTTGCTCAACGCCGAGTGTGTCATGATTTTGATAAGTTTGAGCATGTTTTCCATAGATTGCATGAAGAATTAAAAACGGGCGTAGTGACGACGGTACGATTTCAGCAAGAGTCTAATGTAGCGGAAGGTGATGCATTTATTGTTGAAGGTGTGCTTTGTCTTATAGATGAAATTGGTGAGTATCGAGAGGATGGCGAAGGGCGGTATAACCCGAGACTTCGCGTTATCTTTGAAAATGGTACTGAGTCTAATCACTTACTTCGTTCTCTGGCTAAGCGCCTTTATATGGATGATACTGGCCGCAGAATAGTACGAGGTGCTGAATCAGTTGAGGATGCGTTTAATAATATATCAGTTAAAGACAAGAGAACCGGGCAAATTTATTTCGTTAAAAGCTTAAGTGATAACCCAGCGTTAAAGTCTATCCCTCATTTAATCAAAATTGGTTATACCGAATCAACTGTAGAAGGGCGCACGAAGAATGCTATTAACGACATTGCATTTTTAGAAGCGCCAGTGAAAATAGTAGCGTCATTCGAGTGTTATAACCTAAACCCCAATAAGTTTGAAACCTTGATACATGGTTTTTTGTATGCACAACGTTTGAACGTAACCTTGGTCAGTCAGGACGGTAGAATTTATAAACCTCAAGAGTGGTTTACCGTTTCTTTAGACACTGCTATAGAGGTTGTCGAACGCATTATTGATGGCACTATCGTTAATTATCGAATGGACAACACAACGAATCGGATAGTTAAAAAGGCTAAATGAGATGGAAAAAGATTTTTTGGAAATTGATAGAATTGAGTTTCAGAAAATGGAGCAAATGGATTATTTTAGTTTGGTCAAATATTTAAATGAAAAGTATGGTCCAGTTCGGGGCACATACTTTGTAAATGAAAATTGCGCGACAAAAAACAAAAAAATTGTTCGTTCAAAAGAAGCTCTGCAAATTCATCATGTAGGCGAGTACGAAATTCCAAATCTATCCTATAAGGAAGTTGCTCAGCAGAGTCCTTGGAGTGAACAACAGGGTGATAGACTAGTTTATTGCAATTTGCTTGAGCATACATTACTACATGTATTGATAGATGAAGAGCAGCAGAAGCAAAGTCTTTATTTTTTAGCAATGGTTCAGCTTATAAATGACATCCTTAATGATTATCCTTTTAAGCAAGAGCACCATCGAGTAATGAGTAAACAATTAAACCAACACAAAGAACTATTTGTGAGATCGTATGATAGGGTTGGGTTGTCGGCTTTGTTGAAGATAAACAAATGAACTCTGATTAAATTGGAGCTTCATCTCAACCCGAGGCGTTTGTAAATGACGAGATTTAAAATTTACTTGGAAAGTGATATCTGCTCAAGGCTCAAACATTAAAAGTAAACATTCGAGCTGCTAGGCTCTGTGGTTTTAAAATACTAAAGACTTAATATGCAAATTAGACAAATTATTGACAAAATAGATGATAACCAAATTTTTATTCCAGCTTTTCAGCGTGAGTATGTCTGGAAAAGGGCAGATGTTAAGGCATTATTCACCTCTCTCATAAAGCGTTATCCTACAGGTACTTTGCTCACTTGGGAAACCACAAATCCACCTGAGTTAAAAGGTCAGAAAAAATATACTAGTGCTATGGGGGCAGTAAAGCTAATCCTTGATGGTCAGCAACGTATCACGTCGATCTACATGATCGTAAAGGGCAAATTGCCACCATATTATACTCAGCCAGAAATCAAGAATAACGTGTTTGGTCTTCATGTAAACCTCGAAACTTTAGAACTAGAATATTATAAAAAACAATCCATGGAAAGCAATCCTCTTTGGGTAAATTTAACTGATATTTTTCAAGGAGTAATTAAGGGTTCAGATATTCGCAAGAATCTTAAAGCTATAGGTTTACTTGATCAGTTAGAGGATGTAGTAGACCAAAATTATGAAGCTATCAGATCTATTTTGGATAGAGAGTTTCCTGAGCAAATTATTCCAGTTTCGGCGTCGATTAAAGAAGCAATTGATATTTTTTATATAGTTAATGCTAGTGGAGTTAATTTAACGGATGCAGAATTAGCGCTTGCGCAGATTAGTGGTTATTGGCCGGAAGCAAGAGATTTGTTTAAAACCAAATTATTTGAATTAGAACAGAATGGCTTTGTCTTTAAACTTGATTTCATTATCTATACTTTGCTTGGCGTTATGTATTCCACAGGCGCAGAAATGCGTAAACTGCATAGTATAGAGAATCGGAGCAAAATTAAAGCAGTCTGGAAACGTTTAGATAAACAAATTCTGGATTATGTACTAAATATTCTCCGGACCTATGCTTATGTGGACCACTCTGATGAGATAAACTCAGTCTTTGCTCTCATACCTCTGATTGTTTATACATATAAAAAACCGAATGGACAGCTCACGGAGATAGAGATAAAAAAGGCCGTAAAATGGTTTTATTACTCCCAATTACGCCAGCGGTATGTAAGTCAAACACCACAAAAACTTGATAAGGATTTAGCGACAATTAATAACTCAACTCAGCCATTTGATGATTTGCTTGGTTTAATTGAGCAAGAACGTTCTTTGACTATCACTGAAAGCGAGTTTGAAGGGCGTGATATTCGTCATCCACTTTTTTCACTTATGCGTTGGTATTTTAAGAGCAAAGATGCTGTATGTTTAACGAGTGGCGTCTCTATTCGTCAAAATATGGGTAAAAAATATGTGCTTGAAAAGGATCATATTTTTCCATACGCAGCTTTGAAAAAAAATGGCTATGATACTACCAATCGATTCAAATACGCGCTTGCACAAGAAATCACAAATCGCGCTATATTAAGCCAAATTGCAAATCGGGGTAAATCTGATCAAGCAACAAAAGTGTACCTTGAAGAAGCAAAATTAAGATTTCCTACCTCTTTATCGAAGCAGTGTATTCCTGAAGATCCAAGTTTATGGGGACTGAGCGAGTTTGAAAAATTTCTTCAAGAACGTCGCTCTATTCTTAGTAGGGAGTTAAATGATTTTCTTGAAAATATTACTAAGATGGATACAACGAAGGCGGAAGTCAGCATCGCTGATATGATAATGGAGGGTGAGCATGAGGGGCTAGTATTTAGTTCTTCTTTGCGTTGGGATACAGATGATAACTGTCTCGATGAGAGTTTAGAAAGGTCTATGTTGGATACAATTGCAGCTTTTAATGACGGCGATGGAGGGACGCTCATTATTGGTGTTGATATTGACGGGAGTATCTTGGGCTTGGAGAATGATTTAAGTACTTTGAAAAGTAATGATGTTGATGCGTATGAGTTACATTTAAAAAAACTTGTTAATGATAAGTTTGGCGTGGATTTTCTATCCTCAAATATTAGGGTTGATTTTCATGAGGTTTCGGATAAAACAATTTGCACTATCGCTGTTTTAAAGAGTATTGATAAAAATTTGTAAAAAAATTGATAAATAAATAGTGAAAATAAGATGACGACGGATAAAAAACTCAATTTACTTACTGTCAAAGGCTTTAAATCTCTTCGTAGTGTAGAAAATCTGCAGTTGAAGAGTTTGAATGTGTTGATTGGTGGTAACGGCGTCGGCAAAAGTAATTTTGTCGATTATTTCCGCATGCTTGATGAAATGATGGCTGGTCGTTTACAGCTTTGGGTTAGAAATCAAGGAGGTGCGGATCGTCTTCTTAGTTATGGGGTCAAAGAAACTCAAAAAATACATTCCTCATTGAGTTTTGGCGGAAATGAGTATTTATTTGAATTAGAACCTACGGT
>JAAZGG010000189.1 GCA_012511355.1 bacterium
AATGAACCCTTATACTAGCCCGAGTTCTTCTAGATTCTTTAATAAAAAATAACCTTATAAGTTCTAATCTTTCTTTTAGCGACCTAGATTCCAAGCTAGGAATACAAATAGTAACAGGTATTCTCCTTCTAAAGGTTAGTAGAAGGCGTACCTCGATACTTTCTGTCGTAGCCGCTATTATCATGGCATTTATTCTTCTGAACGACTCCGTCTCCCCTAGTCTCTTATAAGCCCCTCTATCAATTACATCAAACAATATCTCTTGACCTTCCGGTGGAAGTCTGTGGATTTCATCCAAAAAAAGTATGCCATTGTTAGCATTATCAATGAGACCCGTTTTCTCGGAATCAGCTCCAGTAAAAGCTCCTTTAACATAGCCAAACAATAGGGAAAGCAACAGTTGAGGATTATCAGCGTAATCAGCACAGTTGAACCGGATGAGTGTCTTGTCAGGTGGTATTTGGCCAATTTCAATTGCATAATTGTACATTATTTCGGCAAGTTGGCTTTTCCCAACTCCAGTGTCCCCCGTTATTAAAGTATGAAGACCCATGGGTGGATAGAGTATCGCTGCTTTAGCCTTTTTAACAACTTCTTTAAGACTGCCATTATGGCCTATTAGCTGGGTAAAAGCACTTTCTAAAGAAGTTACTTGTTCATGCTCTTGGCACTTAAGTCCTTCAATATTGCCATATCTAATATTTTCTTCAATTTCATCAATTATTTGGGCCACAACAAATCTAGAAATACAGAACCCTTTTTTTTGCAATTTGCTAGTAAGTTCTCTTTGGGAAATGCTTGGATTAAGCTTCAAAATTTGCTTTATAGTATCTTGAACTAAATCTTTACGCCTTTCCCTTGAATTCTTAACATCAAATTTTTTTCTAAGGCTCATAACGCAATCTCGGTTAGTCTCAAGCATATCCGCAATTTGTTGGTCAGTGTATGGATTCTTTTTATCTTCCTCTTCTAATATAAAAAGAAAAGCTTTTTCGGATTTACTCAGGTTTTCCCGAACCTTCGGAATAACTTTTTTCATTAGGAATCCACCTTCCTGCCATATATTTTTAATGCAATAAATGTGCCAATAGTCTTGGAATAATCCTTAAATAACTACGCCAAGGGGGTTATGGCTCTTTCGGCATTATTTGCGTAACCTGTTCATAAACCTTATTTCTCAAATAATACCGAGTTCAGTGTATTTTTTACTTCTTTATGCTCAGAACCTACCACAATCCCATATTTACCTCATATAATGCCACTATCTAAACCACTTGTGTGCCAAATTTAATATATTATAGATGTTTTGCGTAATTAAAAAAACACGCAAAGAAAGACAGTAATGAAAAGTCCACCACTTAAGCGATGGACTTTTTATAAAACCCACGTTTACCTAAAAGAATTATCTCTCTAAAACCCAAATTCACCAGTATTGCTAACATCTCATTAAAGTAAAAGTCCAAGGATCTCACGTCATGGGAATCGGAGGAAATGATTATCGGAACCTTTAGCTCAAGCAATCGCTTCAAGAGAAACTTAGAAGGATACGGATATTGGGTAAATCCCCTATACATGCCCCCACTGTTAAATTCAAAGATGCAGCCGGCCTTTGCGGACTTTTCCAATGCCTTAAGGGCAATTTCTTTGTATTCAGTGCTACCTTCATCGAAATAGTAATTACCATTGTTAAACTTTGTAATAAGGTCAAAATGGGCTAGAATATCGGGTTTTTGCTGAGCCATTTTCACAACAAGACCGTAGTAGTGCTTAACCATTGC
>JAAZGG010000190.1 GCA_012511355.1 bacterium
AGCGGTGGCAATGGTGCCATCTCTTTTCTCCGTGAGAAATATGTTCCTAAAGGTGGTCCTGCTGGTGGTGATGGCGGCCGCGGTGGCAGTGTCTTCTTTGTCGCTGATAGTGGTTTGAGTACCCTATTAGAACTCAAATATCTTACTATGATTGTTGCCGGTAATGGAGAAAACGGTCAAAAGAAGAATAGTTATGGTAAAGCTGCTCAGGATATCTATGTTAAGGTTCCCGTTGGAACTTTGGTTATCGATCAAAAAAGTAAGCGTATTATCGCCGATTTAACCGTAGATAAGCAAGTAGCCATGATTGCTAAGGGTGGTCGGGGCGGGCGAGGTAATGCCAAGTTTGCTACCGCTGTTAACCGCGTTCCTAGAATTGCTGAGAATGGCGAACCAGGTGAAGAATTAACGGCAATTATTGAATTAAAATTACTGGCTGATGTCGGTTTAGTTGGTTTGCCATCAGTTGGAAAATCCACGATATTATCCAGGGTAAGTGCTGCTAAGCCCGAGATTGCCGACTATCCTTTTACAACCTTGATACCTAATTTGGGCCTTGTTCAGACTAAAGATGCTTCGTCTAGTTTTGTTATGGCTGATTTGCCAGGGCTTATTGAAGGCGCTCATCAAGGTAAAGGACTTGGTCTAGATTTTCTAAGACATGTTGAACGTTGTCGTGTCCTTATCCACGTCCTTGATATGAGCGGAAGTGAAGGACGTAATCCCATTCAGGATTTTAGAGATATCAATAAAGAACTTAGAGCTTACAATGTGGGTTTACTAGAAAAACCTATGATAGTCGCTGCTAATAAAATGGATTTAGAGGGAGCAGAAAAAAGGCTTAGGGCCTTCAAAAAAGCTTATCCTTTACTGGAGGTTTTCCCTATCAGTGCTTTAAATTCAAAGGGTCTAGATAAGCTAGTCTATCGGGCCGCGGAGTTAGTTAAGAGCACACCGATAAAACCTCTGTTTGCTACCAAGAAAATAAGCGACGGCAAATTTGTTTATGAATATCGAGCCGATGATCCTGGCTTTATTATAAAACATCCTGCGAATAATCTATGGGTTGTTAGTGGAGAAAGGATTGAAAAATTATATAAAATGACTAATATTTCGGATGATCAGGGCCTAACTTATCTGATAAATACCATGCGTAAAATGGGTGTTGAAAACGAACTCATTAAGCGGGGTATTAAAGAAGGAGATATTGTTCGACTCTGTGACTATGAATTTGAATACTATGAATAGGAGGGGACAAAGTGAAGATATTTAAAATTTTTAAGCGCTATGCCAAAAAATTAACTTGGCTTATCATTGGAGTCGTTGTTTTAGCCATTGTTTTAAACTATGTCCGCAGCCTAATTCCTCTGTATATTGGTAAGGTTTTTGGAATTTTAGACTATAGTGAAAAATCAACTTTACCAAGCTTTATTGAGGCCTTATTTGTTGGCCTTGATACCGTACAACAACTGCTTTTAGTGATGGTTTGTATCATTGTAACGGCGGCCATTAGAGAAACAGTTAATGTTATTTCCGATTTAAGTATTTCCTATGTTTCGGAAACTATTGGTTATAATGTTCAAACTGACTTTTATCACCGAGTGCAGCAACTACGATATTCTTACTTAAATAGCCATGAAACTGGCGATTTAATTCAAAGGAGCACTTCGGATATCATCCGAGTCAAGCGTTTTCTTGGTGAAGCCTTGCCGCAAATGATGACAGGAATTGTTCAAATCGTTATTTATGCAAGCCAGATGCTGATCATCGATTTACGCTTAGGTGGCATTTTGCTAGCCTGTTTACCAGTTATTGTGGTCTTTTCAACAATCTACCATCGGAAAATGCGTCCAACTTTCAGCGCGATGGAGGTAAATGAAGGACGTTTAACCACGGTGATTCAAGAAAATTTAACGGGTATAAGGGTGGTTAAAGCCTTTGCTAATGAGAATGAAGAAATGAAGAAGTTTGATGAAAGTATGGGCACGTTTACGGGTTCTTGGCGTAAGCTAATGAGCCGGATGTCTTCTTATTGGGCAGTTCTTGACGGCTATTCTATGTTGCTCATGTTATTTGCCTTTGTGCACGGTGTGATATTTATTATGAATAATTCTCTTAATTTATCACAGGTTATTTCTATTTTCCTCTATGTTCAATACATTATTTGGCCTACTAGGATGATGGGGCGACTGATTGGAGAAATGAGTAGAACTAATATCGCCAGTGGTCGTATCTTGGAAATTGTTGAGATTCCCACAGAATTTGAACTCGATAATGGTGAACTCAAACCTGAAATTCATGGTAATATCAGCTTTGATAATGTCGCCTTCCAATTCAGTGATAGTAATAAACCGACTATTCACAATATCAATTTAGAGATTAAACAAGGCGAAACCATTGCCTTGCTTGGGAAAACGGGCAGTGGGAAATCGGTCTTAGTAAGTTTATTGAATCGCATGTTAGAAACGACAGAAGGCACCATAAAAATTGATGGTGTTGATTTTAAGGATATTGAAAAGAAGTATCTAAGGCGTAATGTTGGTATTGTCCTACAAGAACCCTTTCTCTTTACCATGACCATTGTCGAAAATATTG
>JAAZGG010000191.1 GCA_012511355.1 bacterium
GACGACGTGTGGCAGTGTTTCTTGTTTATTCGCCATTTTGCGCTCTCCTTTCTAGATAACCCTTGATTTCTAAGATGGTTTTGGGTGGAGTGGAGGTACCACTACCGAGGGCGACTTTTTTAAGGTTTAGGGGATAGTTAAGTAAATCTTCAAGATTTTCAACTTGATAGATCGTTTTTTCAGGATGACATTTTTTAGCTAGTTGATAGAGTTTAGTGGTGTTTGATGATTCCTTAGAACCTACAATAATAACCGCTTGATAGGAAGAATCGAGTTTTTGGATTTCTACCTGGCGTAGTTTAGTGGCATCACAGATTTCATCGCTGATGCGGGCCTTAGGTAAATGCTCTTTAATTTTTTGATGAATAGTTTGTAGTTCAAGAAAAGAAAGGGTAGTCTGATTGACAACTAAGGGATCTTCTCGTTTGATTGCTTGATAGTTAAAGTCTTGGTCAAGGTCATAAAACTTGGCGGTTGGATTAACGGCTAGAGCCGCTTCGGTTTCAGGATGGCCCTTTTTACCAATGTAGATGACTTCCTCTTCTTTTTGGATTAAATCCATATTCTGTTGGACTTTAAAGCAAGTGGCATCAAAGAATTTGATTCCCTGTTTAATTAGGTATTCTTCATGTTTTTTCAGGTGTCCGTGGGCGCTAAAGATAACAATATCTTCCTTTGATAATTCTTTAAGCCTTACTAGAGGCTCAGTTTTAGTTAAATCAATGGTATGGATACCTTGCTTTTCTAAAGAAGCCACAACTAGGCGATTATGGACGAGTAAACCCCAGACATAGACATTTTTATGAGGATACTTTTCTTTAACTTCCTGGGCGAGTTTTATAGCCCTTATAACCCCATAACAATAACCCATGGGTTTGATAAGATAAACTTCCATTATTCTAAATCCTCAATAAACTTTTTAAAGCTTTCGGGGTCTAAAGAGTAGCGTTTTAATTGTTGTAGGATAGTTCCTTGACTGATAAAGGTAGTAGGTACACATTTAATGTAAACTTTCCCTTGATAATTTAAAGTATTAAGGGCATTGAGAACACTGTTACCAAAACCCTCAACTGTCCCGTAAATATCATAAATGACGATGTTTTTCTTATCCAAAAGACTCTTTAAAAACTCGATATTTAAGGGTCTTTGGAAGATGGCATTGATGAGTTCGACTTTGAGATCCTTTAGGTGTTCTAAAACTGGGCCATAGCTTATGACGGCTGTTGGTCCATCATCCTCTTTTAATAGGCGCCACTCTCCCAAGTTAAGAGCTTCATCATCTTTAGTATCGTTAACGGTTACTAAACTACGGGGATAGCGAATGGCTAAGGGATAATTATAAGTTAAGGAGAAATTAAAGAGTTCTTGAGCTTCCTTATAGTCTTTGGCCATCGCAATGGCGATATTAGGGATACTCATTAAGTAGGCGGCATCATAGATGCCTTGATGAGTTTCACCATCTTCACCCACTAGACCTGTTCGATCAATAAGAAGTGTTACCCCTAGATTCATCCTAGCAACGTCGTGACTTAGTTCATCATAACTACGTTGGAGAAAGGTGGAGTATATTGAGATATAGGGATGATAGTCGTTAGTAGCAATACCAGCGGCTAAAACAACAGCATGTTCTTCGGCAATACCGACGTCAAAACAGCGTTTGGGGTATTTATCAATCAATTTATCAATGGCACTGCCAACAGCCGTTGCTGGCGTTAAAAGGATGGTTTTTTCATCTTTAGCAAGAGCTTCATCTAGGAAGTTAGCATAGACTTGACTCCAGCTTAATTGATTGGCATCTTTTTCTTTTAGGTCTTGACCAGTTAGCACATCAAAGGGGCCAACTCCATGCCAAGAGCCAACTTCATCTTCTTCGGCTGGTTTATAGCCTTTTCCTTTGGTGGTGGTAACATGGATTACCACACTTTTAGTGGCGTTTCTAGCGTATTTAAAAGCACCTTCTAAGGCCGCGATATCATGACCATCAACACGCGAGATATAGTAGAAGTCCATAGCTTCAAAAATGTTTCTACGCAGCAAGTGATATTTGAGAATGTTTTTGCACTTGACGCCTAATTTATAAAAGGGTTTAAAAATTTTATACTTCTCGGCAAAACGACGGGATTTTTCCTTAGCAAATAAGTAATGCTTAGACATTCTTAATTTTTCAAAGACATTATGTAAAAGCCCAACAGGGGCGCCGATAGAGCGACTATTATCGTTGATGATGATAATGACTTTATGTTTAAAATCCGAGATATTATTGATGGCTTCTAATGCCAATCCATTAGCGACAGAACTATCGCCAATTACGGCAATAACTTCATGCTTTTCTTTATTTAAATCCCTAGCTAGGGCAAAGCCCATGGCGGCAGAAATAGAGGTTGAGCAATGGCCGGCTTCATAGCAGTCATAAGGTGACTCATCTTTCTTTTGAAAACCGCTGATGCCGTTTTCTTTCCGCAGGTTTTCTAAGCTGCGACCGGATAAGACCTTATGGGCATAACACTGATGGCCAACATCAAAGATCAATTTATCAGTGGGGAGATTAAAAAAATGGTGGAGAGCAACTGTTAGCTCAATAACCCCTAAATTAGAGGCTAAATGGCCACCATTGATGGAACATTTTTTGATGATATATTCACGTAAGTCCGCACTTAAAGAATTGAGTTCACGATAGTTTAGTCCTTTAAGTTTTTGGTTATCAAAGCCTTGGTTAAAATCATAATGTTTTTTATCCATGTGTCTATCACCATGACCATTATAGCACCTAATCATAAAAGAATGTAAGTTTAATGTTAAATAGTCAAAATGTGCATAGGGAAGATAGACTGTTGCTAATTAAAAGAAGGCTAATAAATTGAATAAAATTAGAGCCTACTCGGAAAACTCTTGATTTTTTTTAGTTTTTCGAGTAGAGTTTGTTAAAGAGGGCGATATTATGATAAAAAGAGATTATTATTTAAATAAACTTATCTATTACAAAGATAAAGATTTGATTAAAGTAATTACTGGTATAAGA
>JAAZGG010000192.1 GCA_012511355.1 bacterium
GTTCTAGCTTAAATGATAAGCTTTTAGATGGCGAAGAAGTTGATGTTCTTGTCATCGGGGGTGGAATTTCTGGTGCCAGTATTTTGCGTGAGTTAAGTAAATATAAATTAAAACTTTTACTGATCGAAAAAGAAGCTGACGTAGCGATGCAGAGCAGTGGCCGCAACGATGGAGAAGTACACCCTGGAGTAGACTTAAAACCAGGAAGTAAGAAGCAACATTACGTCCTTTTAGGTAACGCCATGTACGATAACATCTGTAAACAATTAGATGTTCCCTTTAGAAGATGCGGTCAATTCGCCCTTTTTACAAAAACGACAACTTTTCCTCTAATTTGGGCATATTCGCATCAAAAATGTCGACAAAATTGTCCAACAGGGGTCATTTTGCGTCATCAACTAGCAAAAATGGAGCCAAATTTGACTTCAAGAGCCAAATTTGCTCTCTATAATCCGACGGCTGGCGTGGTGTCTCCTTACGTTTTAACCATCGCGTATGCTGAAAATGCCATTCAAAACGGGGCTAGAGTTGTACTTAATTGTCAAGCGCTGAGCATGGAATTAGCTGAGGGAAAAATAAAAAGTGTTTTAACTAATCGTGGTCGTATTTATCCTAGGCTTGTTATTAATTGTGCGGGTGTTTTTACTGAGGAAATTGCCAAGATGGCTAATGATCGTTATTTTTCAATTCACCCAAGAAAAGGTACAATTGCCATCTTAGATAAGAAAGCCAATTTTCAAATTAGAGGAATTTCTTCTATCCGCCACCTAAATGAACCCAAAAACACTAAAGGTGGGGGTATAATAAGAACAATAGATGATAATGTTCTTGTGGGACCAACGGCTACAGAGACTTATTTAAAAGAAGATTTCACAACTGATCAAGAAGCGATTGATAAAATCTTCAAAAAACAAATTCAAACTTCGCCACAACTTAAAAAAAGCGATATTATAACTTATTTTAGTGGTATTAGAGCCGCTACCTTCGAAGAAGACTTTTATATTGAAAAAGGGCGTAATACAATGAATATTATCCATGTTGCGGGTATTCAATCACCAGGTTTAACAACAGCTCCTGCCGTGGCTATTGATGTTGAAAGAATGGCAATAGAACTATTAAGTGAAACTAAAAAAGTATCTAAAAACAAGGACTTTAATCCAATTAGACATGGAATACCACGTTTAAAAGAAATGACCGATTTAGATCGTAAAGAGATGATTAGAAAGAATCCGGATTATGGAATTATTGTTTGTCGTTGTGAAGAAATTAGTAAGGGCGAGATTATTGATGCTCTCAACTCGCCATTATGTGTTCCAACCTTAGATGCCATTAAACGTCGCGTAAGACCGGGGATGGGAAGATGCCAAGGTAGCTTTTGCTCGCCACTTGTTGCTCAGATTATCGCCGAGCACCAAGGAATTAGTTTAGATCAGGTAAAAAAGAGTGGTTTAGATTCCAATATTAGCTATGGTCATATCGGAGGAAAGTCCAATGGATAGTTATCAGGTAATTGTTATCGGCGGTGGACCGGCGGGGTTAGCCGCTGCTATAGCTGCTAAGAAGGAAGCGGCTCGTGTTCTTCTTATTGAGCGAGAAGGAAGATTAGGTGGAATTTTAAAACAATGTATCCATGATGGTTTTGGGCTGATTCGTTTTAAGGAAAAACTCAGTGGACCCGAATATGTTGAACATTTTATTGATGAATTTGAAAATTTAGGTATTGAAAAATTATTGCTAACTTTTGTAACCAAAATCACCAAAATGGAGGATGGTTATGTTGTAAAGTTCGTTAATAAACGGGGGCTTAGTGAGGTGTTTACTAAAACTATTGTTTTAGCCTGTGGTTGTCGAGAAAGAACTTCTAAACAGGTTATGATTCATGGAACAAGACCAGCTGGTATTTTTTCAGCGGGCACCGCTCAATACTTAACCAACATACTTGGTCAAAAAATTACCAAAAAATGTGTAATTTTAGGTAGTGGTGATGTTGGTTTAATTATGGCGCGTCGTTTAACCTTAGAAGGCGCCAAAGTAATTGGTGTTTATGAAATTAAAGATAGTCCCACAGGTCTAACCCGCAACGTTCAACAATGTCTTGAGGATTATAATATTCCTCTTTACTTATCGCGAACGGTAGTTCGTATATTTGGTGAAGAAAGATTAAGTGGCGTTGAAGTGGCTAAAGTTGATAAGGAAATGAAAGTGATTCCCGGCACTGAAATTGTTATTGAGTGCGATGCTCTTATCTTATCGGTAGGTTTAATACCCGAGAATGAACTAGCAGAAGCAATTAATGTGGAAATTGATAACAATACTAAAGGCCCCAAGGTCAATGCCCAGGGTTTAACAAGCATGAAAGGGATTTATTCTTGTGGTAATGCTTTACATGTTAATGATTTAGTGGATTATGTGAGTGAAAGTGGAGAAATAGCAGGTAAAAATGCGGCAGGCTATAATTATGCTGATGAAGAAAATGTTCCTATCCATTATTCAAATAACATAGCCTACTTAATACCTCAACGTTTAGATTTAAAGAGTGATAATTCTAAAACAACCATTTACTTTAGAAGTGGAAAGGATGAAAAACAGATTGAATTAGTACTTGAAATTGATGGACTTAGGGTTTGGCATAAACATTATTTAAAGATTAATCCACCGGAAATGGAGCGACTAAGCTTAGACTTTAATAGTTTCAAGTTAAACAAAAACTCTAGAATTGAGTTTAGTTTGGAGACGCATAAAAATGGTTAATTATAAGGAAATGACCTGTATTGTTTGTCCTCTAGGGTGTCGATTAAAAGTTGAATTAGTAGATGGGGACTATAAAGTTAGTGGAAATAGTTGTCTTAGGGGCCAAACCTTCGCCATTAATGAGATTAAAAATCCTCTTAGGACTATTTCTTCTACTGTTCGAACCATCTACCCCGATGTCCCAGTTCTACCAGTGCGAGTAAGTGCGGATATTCCCATGAAGAAGATTTTCCCAGTAATGCAGGAAATCAATAAAGTTTTGGTTAAACAACCATTCAAACGAGGGGATGTTATTATTAAAGATGTTTTAGGCTTAGGGGTAGATGTTATTTGTACCAGTGATATTTTAAGCAGAAAGGGTGGTAAAAAATGAGTAAGAAACCATACAAAGGATTTAAGCCAAAATGGGTTGAAGAAACAGCCGCGGCTGATAGTTATCGTTCAATTTTCCGCTGGGGGGATCCTTCTTTTGTCAGGTATCCAAAAGAAGCTCTCTATAAGTTAATGAAGCAAAGATTTAAATTAAGCGATGAAGATTTTAAACATTATCATGGGGATATTGGCTTTGATAAAGTTAGTTTAAATATTCCTTCAAAACTTTCAGTAGATGACTTTAAAAGCCTAGAAAGCATTGTTGGCAAAGGTTTTGTAAGTATAAGTGATTATGATCGCTTAGCCGTTGCTTATGGCAAAACCGCTTATGATGCTATGCGTTTGAGAGAAAAGATATATGAGAATCTACCGGATGCTGTTGTCTATCCCGATGATAGCGAACAAATTCAAAAAGTAGTCGATTTTTGCATACAAAAAGACATTCCATTATATGTTTATGGTGGTGGTAGTAGCGTTACTAGAGGGGTAGAACCAGTAAAGGGTGGTATAAGCCTTGATTTACGGAGACGCTTTAATAAAGTTTTGGCTTTTAACGAGATTGATCAAACAATTACCGTTCAAGCCGGAATGTCAGGGCCCATTTTAGAAAAAGCTTTAAATGAAGCTGTTAAGAATTTTAAGGCCAAGCGAGCCTATACTTGTGGTCACTTCCCGCAATCCTTTGAATATAGTGCAGTTGGTGGCTGGGTGGTAACCAGAGGGGCTGGGCAAAATTCCACTTATTATGGCAAGATTGAAGATATCGTTCTTTCTCAAAAATATGCGACACCAATTGGAACTATTCAGACTTCACATTATCCAAGGGAGGCCACAGGACCTTCTATTAATCAAATTATGATGGGTAGTGAAGGGACTTTTGGTGTTCTTACCGAAGTAACTTTACGCGTTTTCCGCTTCATGCCCCAAAACCGTGTCCGCTTTTCTTATATCTTCCACGATTGGGAAAGTGCTCAAGAAGCGGCTAGGGAAATGATGCAAGCCGAAGCTGGCTTTGCCTCAGTTTTCCGCTTATCAGATCCAGAAGAAACTAATATAATGTTATCTTTATATAACGTCGATGAAACACCTTTAAGGCATCTTTTCAAATTAAGATCTTATAAAGACATGGAGAGATGTTTATTCCTTGGTTTCACCGATGGTGAGAAAGGCTTCGCAAAAAATGTGGCGCGGAAAATTCGCAAGATCGCTCATCAATATGGCGGCATGAGTTTAACAGGCTTTGTTTGTTCGGCTTGGGAAAAGGGCCGCTTCACGGATCCTTATTTACGAGATACGATGTTGGATTTTGGTATTGTTACAGATACCTTAGAATGCTCAGTTAATTGGTCAAATATGCATCGAGTTTGGCGTGATGTGCGAGAGGTTTGTCATGCCTTGCCTAACACGGTTGTAACCACACACATGTCTCACTGTTATCCACAGGGGGCCAATCTTTATTTCATCTTTATCACCAAAATGGATAAAGCTGAAGAATTTAAACGTTATCACACAACTATTCTTGATGCTATTCAAAGATCAGGGGCCGCTATTAGTCATCACCATGGAGTTGGTAAGATGTTTGGACCATGGTTAGAAGGATATCTAGGAACTAAAGAATTCAATATGATTAAGGTTCCAAAAGAATATCTTGATCCTCAGTATCTCTTGAATCCTGGCGGAAGATTATGTCTAGGTTTAACCGAAAGAGAGAAGAAATTTTTAAAAGAACACGACTGATAGATAATATTTTA
>JAAZGG010000193.1 GCA_012511355.1 bacterium
CAGGAGAAAGTAAGTAATCTTGTACAGGATTGTTACTATGAATGGAAAAGATATTCGGATATATATGCAAGTGGAATCGATGAGTATTTAGGACTAGTGGGTAATCTTGTGGGTGATTCTCAAAAGGCTAGGCAGTTAAAACCAATAATAAAAAAGCGAATAGCGGATGCTCCAAAATCTAAAGATGATGTTGCTATTTTTGCACAAGCGGTTCACGATGCTAAAGCTATAGTTGATTCATTACAGGTAGATGACCAAATTCGCGACTTCTTGATTAAAGTATCTTCTAAAACGGCTACACTTTTAGACTTAAATAAAGCGGTATTAGATTGGATAACAAAGCATAAGCTCCAAAGTAGAATTAAGGTCACTTTTTGATATCTTAAAGTGCAATTGGTATAGCAAAGAATGCTTCCTCCAAGAAAGGAGCATTCTTTGTTATTAGAGCTGGCTTTTTATGAATTGTACAAATTCTGCAAAATCGACTTCAGTATCATAATCCCAGGAAAGACGAAGTGCACTATGAATCCGTTCGGTATCTAACCCCATAGCTGTTAAAACGTAACTAGGTGAGAAACTACCGGATGTACATGCAGAGCCATTTGAGAAAGCATATTTATCTTTTAACGCAACAAAAACGCTTTCTGCATCAATGCCTTTAAAACTGAGATTAATCGTATTTGGAATACAATAGTTTGGATCCCCATTTAGCTGATAAGCAAGTCCTTGTATTGCCTTGAGAAAACTGTCTTTTATCTTCTTGCATCCTGAAACATGCTTTTTATGGTTTTCTTCACAGAGCTTTGCGGCCAGCGCAAAGCCAGCGACTAAAGCAACAGGGGTTGTGCCGGGACGAAAACTACGCTCTTGAGAGCCACCTAACATTAAAGGTCTTATAGGAGGCCGATTATAGTTTTTTCTTCTAAGAATTAATGCACCAATGCCTTGTGGCCCACGGATTTTATGGGCGGTAATACTCATCATATCATACTTTAGGTTCCTCAATTCCTCGTTTAATTTGCCAAAAGACTGAGTCGCATCTATATGAAAATAGATGTGAGTTTTGCTTAAAGCTTCGCCTATTTCATGGACTGGCTGAATTGTTCCCGTTTCGCTATTGACATGCATGACTGAAACCATAGCTGTTTTATCAGATATTTTACTTAAAACATCATCTACTTTAATTCGTCCAGTCTCATTTGGTGAGATAAAATCAACTTTGCAGCCGTATTTTTGTAGGTATTTCATCGGCTCGAGGATCGATTTGTGTTCTATTGAAGTTGTAATAAAGTGATTTCTGCCTGAAGTTTTTGTATAGTCTAACATTCCAAGAACAGACATATTATTACTTTCTGTTGAGCCACTTGTAAAAATTAAATCAGTTTTATCAATTGATAAAATATCCGCTATTGTCTGGCGTGAAGACTCAACAATTCCCTTAGCAGTTGTTCCCAAAACATGGGTACGACTATTTGCACTTCCAAAATGATTTTGCTAAACCTCAACCATATACTCTAAGACTTTTTTATCAATTGGGGCTGAGGCCTTAAAATC
>JAAZGG010000194.1 GCA_012511355.1 bacterium
CCCTTTCTCTTTAATATATTTTGAATAAATTAGTCACGCATTTTGTGATTTCTGTCGTGAGTGAGTGACCTCATTTTTATCAATCTAATTCAGCTGTTTGATATACATCATACCAAGTAATTAACATTAAGTCATTACGTGTTACATTAGTCTGATTGATCAGCCGTACCGCTTGTTGACGAATAACTTTTTCTATGAGATTTCTAACCAAGCGCGCATTCCCATTATAGTCCTGAGTAATGGCTAAGTGTGCCGTTAAAATAGTCTCTAATTTTTTTTTAGCTTCTTCGGTAAACTGATATTGCCTCATATTCAGCATTTGTTCGGTAATCAACATTAATTGCCTTATGTTGAAATCAGGGAAATCAATATGAATAGGAAAGCGCGAACGCAAACCGGGATTCGACTCTAGAAACCAATTCATTTCATTTTTGTATCCCGCCAGAATAAGAATCAAATTATCTTTATAATCTTCCATGGCTTTTACGAGAGTATCTATCGCTTCTTTCCCGAAATCTCTTTCGCCGCCCCTAGCTAATGAATAAGCCTCATCAATAAAAAGCACGCCCCCTAAAGCATGCTTTATTTGTTCGCGGGTTTTTAAAGCCGTATGTCCAATATATTCGCCTACAAGATCGGCTCTTTCCACTTCGATTAGGTGTCCCTTTTTCAAAATCCCCATTTCTTTGAAAAGGTTGCCGGTGATGCGGGCAACCGTTGTTTTCCCTGTTCCCGGTGCGCCTTTAAAGATCATATGTAACACCAGTTTATCTGTTAAAAGATTCTCTTTTTCTCTTTTTCTTTGAATTTCTATAAAGGCTTGTAATTCTAAGATTAATTTTTTTACTGAGGCTAAGCCGATTAGGGAATCTAATTCTTGGAGAATTTCCTCGATTTTTTTATGCCGGGAAAGATAATCTTCTTTAGGAGGAACGATTTTCTCTAAATTTTTGAACATATATAAATTAGATATTTTTTCTTGATCCGTTGCGGGAGTGTTGATAATCATCCGCGGTGGTTCATTCTTTTTCTGGGGATTAAAGGAAAGGCGTATAGACACCAACTATCACCACCCTGCTTTTCTTTAACAGTACAGAACTGTACAGTACTGTACAAATTATGCAGGGTTATGCTAATCGGTGCCTTTCCTTTTCTAACATTGTAAAAGTTAAATCATTCATTACACAGGAATAAACTTGGTAAATTCAATGTTTAAATTGCCTACAAGTTAAAAAACCGGATAATGTTCTCATTCATTCATTCATTCATTAGTTTGATTTATTATTAGTATTTACCTCAGGATTAAAATTCATGGGTTTAAAAGGGGAGATGGTAGAAATAGCATGTTTATAGATCATTTGTTGTTTACCTTCTATTTCTAAAATAACTGTAAAATTATCAAAACCTTTTACACTACCTCGAAGTTGAAAGCCGTTAATTAGGAAAATGGCAACAGGGATATTCTCTTTTCTGACCTGATTCAAAAAAGAATCTTGAAGATTAATTTGTTGTTTATTCATGCTGACCCCTCCATTTTTTCTGTAAGAACAGTTTACTTATTCTACTTCTACGTTTATAGAGATAGTCCTGCCAATATTAGACAAAATTTCCGTTAATAATTTTTCATAATTATTAACAAATTTATCTACCTCATACCAAGTTATCCGGGTGTCACGTTTAAACCAGGTTAGCTGACGCTTAGCAAAATGCCGTGTTTCTTTTTTGATTAAATTAATAACTTCAGCCAAATCATAATCTCCTCTTAAATAACCGCCTAATTGCAGGTAACCTAACCCTTGAAAGGCC
>JAAZGG010000195.1 GCA_012511355.1 bacterium
GTCTTGAACCATCAAAAAATTCGAACTAAAAGCCACAGTTACACAGGAGACAGCTAAAATTGAAGAGACTAATTGCCCACCGACAAAACCATCTAAAATACTATCAGGTAAACCAAAACCAGGAGGAAAAGCAGCCTCAACACTCATACGATAGAGACTGGCTAAAAAAGTGCCATAGAGAACTAATAAAATAATAGGGGTGATAAGGGAACTAAAAAACATTACCTTATCTTTAAAGAAAACTTTCGTATTTCGACGAACAAGAGCTAATATGATTTTCATTTGTCATTACCCTCCGGCAATTTCTTCCCAGTAACCGTTAAGAAGACATCATCCATCTTACCTTTTATAATCTCATAATCTTTAAAAATCTCGGGATGCTTAAGAATAAGTTCTGTTGCCTGAGTCGTATCTTTTACTTCAATGCGGTAAGAATCACGCAAAGTTTGATATTCAAGACCCAATTTGTTTACCAAGGCTTCCTCGGTATCATAGAGAGTTATAAAATCGCCAGTATAACGGTTCTTTAAATCGATGGGTCGTCCTTCAGCTGCCGTTTTACCATTATCAATAATTACAATATAATCAGCTTCGCTAGCTTCTTCCATATAGTGGGTGGTTAAAAAAACAGTAGTGCCCCTTTTGCTACGCGAATCATTGATAACTCGCCAAATAATTCGCCGGGTCTTGGGATCTAAACCGGTAGTCGGTTCATCTAAAATTAAGATTTTAGGTTTATGGAGCAAAGCGCGCGCAATATCAACCCGACGTCTTTGTCCACCTGAAAGCTTAGAAACTTCCCTTTTCAAAAGGGAATCCAAATCTAAAAGTTTACTTAATTCAGCTAATCTTGTCTTAAAAGCCGGGCCACTTATGCCATATAGAGCGGCTCGACTACGTAAATTGTCATAAACATTTAGGCCCTGATCTAAAACGGAAGTTTGAAAAACCACACCAATTCGCTGTTTGATTTCTAAAACTTGTTTATCTAAATCATAGTTATCAATTACAACCTGGCCACTATCCTTGGCTAGTTGACCACACATGATGTTAATGGTCGTAGATTTACCCGCACCATTGACGCCTAAAAAAGCAAACAAATCACCTTTTTTAACTTTGAAACTAAGATCTTGAACCGCTTTTATCGAACCAAAAGCCTTGTTTAAATTTTTGATTTCAATAATACTTTCCATATTGCCTCTCTTTCTTTCTTTTTGATTATACCTTATTAACTGATTTAACTTCCATCTTTTTAATGTAAAAAAAAAGTAAAGAAGTGGCAGCTTCTTACTACCACTTCTCTTTTATACTCTTTATTTCTACTCCTTAATAAGAAAACCGTTTTGATAATCGACCGTAATCTGGGAAGCTAATTCTCCTTTTAATAAGGCCTTAGCAATTAAGGTTTCGATATTCTTTTGAATCAGCCGTCTTAATGGTCTAGCACCATAGTGCTTATCATAACCTAGTGTTCTAATCGCTTCCTTAGCTTCCTTAGTTACCGTTAATTTAACATTCAAGTTTTCTAAACGATGTTCTAATTCTTTTAAGAATTTATCAATAACCTTGAGAACAACCGCCCCTTCTAAAGGATTAAAGACAATTATCTCATCAACACGATTGAGAAACTCGGGCTTAAAATGGGCTTTTAATTCGGCCATAACCTTTTTACTGCCTTCTTCAAAACCTGCATCCAAAAGATATTGAGAGCCAATATTTGAAGTCATGATAATAATGGTGTTTTTAAAATCTACGACATTGCCTTTATTATCCGTAATTCTCCCATCATCTAAAACCTGAAGTAAGATATTAAAGACATCAGGGTGAGCCTTTTCAATCTCATCAAGCAGGACGATGGAATAAGGATTACGGCGGACAGCTTCGCTTAGTTGACCACCTTCATCATAACCAACATAACCTGGTGGAGCCCCAATTAAACGCGAGACACTGAATTTTTCCATGTACTCTGACATATCAATGCGCACCATATTGTGTTCATTATCAAAGAGTTCGGCGGCTAAAGCTCTGGCCACCTCGGTCTTACCAACGCCAGTTGGCCCCAAAAAGATGAAGGAGCCAATCGGACGAGTGGCATCATTTATGCCGGCTCTTGAACGTAAAATAGCATCACAGACATCATCAACTGCTCGATCTTGACCAATAACCCGCTCTTTAATCTTAGAGGCTAGATTTAGCAATTTATCGGCTTCTGACTGTTGCATTTTACTGACTGGAATGTGCGTCCATTTAGCCACAACTTTTCTAATTTCATCCTCCGTAACCACCTCATTGAGCAAGCGATCTTGGCCTACTGTTTCATTATATTCCTTGATTTGCTTCTCAAGTGAAGGAATCAGTTGATACTGCAGCCGCGCTGCCTTTTCATAGTCGGCATCATTCTGGGCTTTTTCTAAATCCATTCTAGCCTTATCTAATTCACTCTTCCAAGCCTTAGCTTTTTGGAGCTCACTTTTTTCCTTTTGCCACTTGGCCGATAAAACATTTTTCTTTTCTTCTAAATCAGCTTTTTCTTTTTTAATAGCTTCTAAACGCTTCAGTGAACGTTTATCACTTTCTTTTTTAAGAGCGGCGATTTCAATATCTAACTGCATGATTTTCCGAATGATTTCGTCCAGTTCAACAGGCATTGAATCAATGGCCATCCGTACGGCAGCACAGGCCTCATCCACTAAGTCAATGGCCTTATCTGGTAAGAAACGATCATTGATATAGCGATTAGATAAGACGGCAGCGCTGACTAAAGCTTGGTCATTAATACGAACACCGTGATGGATTTCATAACGCTCCTTTAAACCGCGGAGAATAGAAATCGTGTCCTCAACGCTGGGTTCAGAAACCAAAACCTTCTGCATACGCCGTTCCAAAGCAGGGTCGGATTCAATATATTTACGGTGTTCGTCAAGGGTTGTCGCCCCGACACAGTGTAGTTCACCACGAGCTAGCATAGGCTTTAGTAAGTTTGAAGCATCCATAGCGCCTTCGGTCCTACCAGCCCCAACTAATTGATGGATTTCATCGATGAACATAATAATATGACCGGCCGATTTCTTAACTTCATTTAAGACCGCCTTCAAACGCTCTTCAAATTCACCACGGTACTTAGCTCCTGCTACCAAAGCGCCTAAATCCAACTCAAAAATCGTCTTGTCCTTTAAAGAAAAGGGCACATCTCCTTTAAAAATACGCCAGGCAAGACCTTCGACAATAGCGGTCTTTCCCACGCCAGCTTCCCCAATTAAAATGGGGTTGTTCTTAGTTTTGCGACTTAAGATTTGAATCACGCGCCGGATTTCTTCATCACGACCAATAATGGGATCAATCTTGCCAGCCCGCACATCATCAACCAAATCACGACCATATTTAGTTAAAACCTCGTAATTGTTTTCAGGAGTTTGAGAACGCACCGATTGACCTCCACGAATCTCTTGAATTGCTTTTTCTAAATCATTGCTTTTTAAATCTAAACTCGTTAAAAATTGGCGAGCGAAAGAATTTTTGCTATCCGTTAAAGCTAAAATAGCGTGTTCAACACTGATATAGTCATCTTTCCACTCCGCTCTTAAGGCATCGGCTCTAATTAAGAGCTGATTTAAATCTTTGCTGACTGTAATCTCATTGTGCCCACTGACCTGAGGCAAAGTTTGCAAGTTTTTACTGACTAGATCTTGAGCCTTATTAAAATCAACTTTTAGTTTTTCTAAAACGCGAACTAATAAGCCATCGCCATCAGACAAAAGGGCTGACAATAGATGAACAACATCAACTTGCGGATGTTTTTTCTCACCGGCTAATTGATAAGCTTTAACTA
>JAAZGG010000196.1 GCA_012511355.1 bacterium
ATTGTGAGCAGTATGGGGATGGCTAAAAGACTTGATTCAACACAAATAAGGATAGGTGTTTTATCAGAAACACAAAATGATAAAATGGCCAAAAAAATGCGCGAAACGGCTAGAAAGAATGGGCTAAATCTTACTACAATCAAAGTGGTCTATTCGCTTGAACCGGCAATGGAAGGTCAAAGCAAACCCTTACCTTCAATTGTTACCGTCCCCGCAGCAGCCGGTCTTGCTTGTGCGACGTGTTTTGTTAAAGAATTCCAAAAAAGATAGCAAAAAAGGCGAAAAAAGATTAATATATATGTGGGTAGGAGAAACACATGAAAGAAAAGCTAAAAGCTTATGTTGCAAACACCAATAACAGAGTATTTATTTTTTTATGCACATATTTATTAGTGCTTTTTGTTTTTGGTCTTTGTGTCACGCCACTTAAAGATATCATTTCGGGCTTGTGGACTATTATAGAAACACCTGACATTTTGATGACCGATTACTTCAGTATAGCCTCGGTTGGCGCGGCTTTTGTCAATTCGGCCATCTTATCATTTTTAATGATGATGATAATTAAGAGGTGTAAGGTTCCCTTTACTGGCGTAACAATCGCCGTTGTGGGGATTGTTTCTGGCTTTGCCTTGTTTGGCAAAAACCTTTCAAATGTTTGGCCAATTATTATTGGTGCGTTTCTCTATGCAAAAGTAAGAAGAGAAAAGTTTAGCAAATATGTAAACACCGCGATTTTTGGGACAACCATGTCTCCTTTGATTTCGGAGCTATTTCTACATAAAGGCTGGCCACCAGCTTTGTCGATCTCGCTAGCTTTTGTTGTTGGTCTAGCTATTGGGTTTATTTTGGTTCCTATGGCCAGTATGACAATGAATATTCACAAAGGATATGTTTTATATAATGTGGGTATTGCAGCAGGTTGTATTTTGGTCTTAGTTGTTGGTATTTTAAATGTATTAGGTTTTGAATATACCAAACACTTTTATTATTCTTCAGAACACACAACGATGATGTTGATCTTTCTTTTGGCTCTAAGTGTTGCTATGATTTTGATAGGGATAATAATTGACAAAAAAGCCTTAATTGATGGAATTAAACTTAGTCAGTATTCGGGCCGTTCAATTACTGATTATGTGTTGCGGGAAGGCTTGCCAGCCACTATGGTTAATATGGGTTTGTTAGGTCTTATCTCTACCCTATATGTCTACTTTGTTGGGGCGCCACTTAATGGCGCGACCGTTGGCGCTATTTTAGTAGTTATTACTTTTGGAGCACTCGGTAAAAACGTCCGAAATGTTCTTTATATTTATGCTGGAGGCCTAATTGGGCATTTATGTGGTTTTTGGAATTATGCTACCGATTGCACGGCAATTGTTGGTATTCTTTTCGCCACAGGAATAGCGCCGCTTGGCGGACAATACGGCTGGTTTGTTGGTATGCTCGCAGGATTTATCCACATCTTTGTGGTTAAAAATGCCGCGCAGCTACATATGGGGTTAACCCTTTATTCCAACGGCTTTGCCGAATTGTTTGATGCCGTTTTGCTCTTACCAGTAATCGAAGGCCTACAAGGTGCAGTAAAACGTTTTAGAAGGGAGAAGAAAAATGAATGAGGGCCAAAAGAAGATTTTAAAAATCATTGACGCGATGTATTCTTATTGTGTTTTTGTTGGAGCAACAGATGTGGCTATTCGAACAAGAAAAGAAGGCAATTTTTATATTGTACTTATAGATAGCGATTTTTCCGAACGCTATTTAAAGAAATATATTAGTAAGTTGGAAAGAATTCTTAATCAACCAAAGGATCCAACAATTGAACAAATGTATTGGAATATGATTGGTAGCAGTAAGTTTCAGGATGACAACGATATTTATGTTGTGGGAAGCATGGTTGACACAGCAGAAGTTAAAATTGAAGGGAATCATCTAAACATAGTTCTTACCAAAAAATATGAAGGTAAATAAGATTTAGTCCATTTTAATTATGAAAAGAAGATATTCTCCAACCAAAGATAATAACAAGTTGCCAAGAGGACACCTTGCTTACCTTTTGGCGTATATCTTTTTTTGGCTTAAAGGGCCGCGTTATAAAGTAGAGTATCACGAACAAATGTCTAGTGACGAATATCGTGTTATTATCAGCAACCATTGTCAAATTTATGGTCCTGTTGCCTATTGTTTGAGTTTGAGTCGCAAAATGCGCATTTGGGGAACCCATGAAATGCTTTATATAAAAGAGTTTCCAGATTATGCTATGAAAGATTTTTTCCCTAACACCAAACACCCCAAACTCATGCGTTTTGTTTGTAAAACCTTAGCACCCCTAGTAACTTGGGTTTGTCGAGGGGCCCCCTTTATACCGGTATATAGAGATACCCGCATCATGACGACCTTACATAAAAGTCTTGAAAGTTTAGAAGATGGGAAAATGGTTGTCATCTTAGCGGAAGAACCAAGGCGTTATGATAAATATGTCAACGAATTAAATGAAGGCTTTGTTAATTTGGCAACTTATGTTTATCGTCAAAGCGGAAAAGAAATAATCTTTCATCCAGCTTATGTGGCCCCCAAACTTGGGCGCATAGTCATTGGGGAAGGAATTAAATATTTCCCAGAAATGGAAAATAATAATCAAAAAAAAGAATTAGTGTTGCGAATTCGTGACGAAATCAGTAGACTAGGAGCATCTCTACCAGAACACAAAGTGATTAATTTCCACGACTATTAAAAGTAATGATTTTTAAGTAAAGGTATGGTATGATGTTTAGTGCAAATAAAACGGAGGAATAAATTATGAGCGAAGAACAAAAAGAAAACAAAACTGAAAATATAGATTCAAAAGAGCAAAAAGAGGTTGTTGAGGCTGAACTAGTTGAGGCCGAAGTTGTGAGCCCCAAAGAAGTCCAAGAACCAATAGAGGTTGAGGAAGTAAGCGATCCGGGAATCACAAGAACAATGAACATTTCAGAAGCGACCTATGTTGAGTTTTTCAACCGCAACGGTATGAGAGGACAATTAAAAACTTCAATCTATTTAATTATTGTTGTTTGGATTGTTTTATATTTATTAAGAGGCGAAATGACCGTTCAACAATATCTTTTAAATGGCGCCATCTATACCGCAGCCTTTTTAGCTATCTCTATTGGGGTCACCTTTTTAACTTCAAGAGTTTTAGTTAGAAGGAACTATAAAAAGTCAAATCTAGGTAGTTTACAAATTGAAGTTAGGTTTAACAACCAAGGAATCACCCAATCAATTCAAGATCAGTCGGCGCGCACCAGCTGGGAAGAAATTAGTAAAGTTGACGAAACAGACATCTCTTTATTTTTCTATTCAGGAAGAAGAGCCATTATCCTTTCCAAAGATCAACTGCAGTTCGGCGACATTGATTTTATTAGAGGTTTAGCTAAGTCTCATCTTGGTGAAGACGCTTATCATGTTGTCGGCGCCAAGAAAACAGCCGATAGCTGTAGCGCCCACACTTTTAAAGAAGATAAAAAAGATCATAAAGATTATGATGACGAAATAAAATAAAATTAAGTTTTTCGTGAAAATTTACAGCCACAAAAGAGTTGCTGGTACAAATCATATTTTTTAGTTAAGGCGAGTCCAAGTTCTTGGCCGCCTTTTTTCTTGAAATTATGAACGATAAATTTAGTCCAAGGATATTTAGTTTGAAAACTCAAACCAAGTTGATTAACCATCTGTTCGTCTTTTTGACGACTCATGCTCATTGTTGAAGTAAAGTAGTCAAAGTGATTAATAAAAGCATAGTGAAAGGCGTCTTTCATTCGTAAGGCGATACAATAACGACAACGTAAGCCGCCTTCACGGTCAAAGGCGCGTTTTTCAAGTTTTTGGCTATATTCTTCACCGGTATAAGGA
>JAAZGG010000197.1 GCA_012511355.1 bacterium
ATTTTAAACTGGCAAGCATTTTACTTAATTAAATATTTGTATTGTTAAATATCCACGAATGAATAACGTAAAAAAGGAGGTAGAAACCTCAGTAGTGAACTACCCATTTGCTAAAGACAAATGGGCTTCGGGTTTCACAAACTTATGCTTCTCGAAAGAAGTCTTATTTGAGTCTCCACCCGTGTAATCGCCAGTTCCTGACGATATTATTTTTAATCCTTCTTTAAGAATGTTTTTTGCAGCGTTTAAATCACGGTCTAATACGTGTCCATTCTTACAAGTCCATTCTCTAACAGAAAGGTTTAAGTTTTGGTTTATCCATCCACACACATTACAAGTCTTGCTTGAAGGGTAAAAGCGATTGATTTTAATTACTTGCTTATCATTCCAATCTGCTTTGTACTCTAAGAATCTCACAAATGTACCCCAACTTGCGTCTGCAATATGCTTTGACAATTTCCTGTTGCTCATCATTCCTTTTACATTAAGGTCTTCCAGGGCAATTATGTCATAATCAGAAACAAGTTGATGCGATACTTTATGTAACACATCTTGTCTTGTGTTGGATATTTTCTCATGAATCTTGGCAACCTTTCGTTTTTGTCTTTCAAACGTATTGCTACCATTTTGTTTACGAGAAAGATGCTTTTGTGCTTTCGCTAAATCTCTTTCATACTTCTTGGTATATCGGTTATTCTTGAATTTGATTCCATCAGAAGTAATAGCAAAGTCTTTTAGTCCTAAATCCACTCCACAAACAGCACCCGTCTTTTCTTTTGGCTGATACTGTTCTTCGGTTAAAATTGATACAAAGTACCTTCCAGCAGGTGTTTTAGAGAAAGTCATTTTACCAACTTCACCCTTTACTTCACGGTGAACAATACATTTAATTCCTTCTTTGAACTTTGGTACTTGAATTTTACCATCTTCTAATTTTGTGTGTTGTGGTACGGTGAAACTATTTTTTCTTTTCCTTGATTTAAATCTTGGAAATTTTGAGTTACCACGAAAGAAATTGAGATATGCCGTATCTAATGACCTTAAAGCAAACTGCAAAGTTTGACTATTCACTTCTTTGAGCCAAACAGTTTCTTCTTGCTTTTTTAATTCAGTTAAGGTTTTTGCTTGAGCATAGTAATTATCAGACTTCTTGTTTACCTGATACTGCACCTTACGCTCATTCAGAAAGTGATTATACACGAACCTCACACATCCGAAATGCTTATCCAACAACACTTTTTGGTCTTGTGCCGGTCTTAATTCAAAGCGATATGTCCTATGTATTGTTTTCACGTTTACAAATCTTGTGTTTCGCTCCATGATGAATACAACTCATTCAACTCATTTACATTATAATACAATTTTGGTTTTTTTGCTTTAAGTCCATTACTATGTGTTTTATATATCTTAATTGGGGTTAAATAATACCTAACATAACTTCTAAATCTTGTTCTTAAAATTGGGCAGTTTATATTTTTATTTAGAAAGGAATTAAGTTCAATATGTGTATCAACTACCTTTTGATTGTTCTGAAGTTCATTATACTTTAAAACAACCTTTTCACTAAAACAAAGATTTACAACCTCTCTACTTATTTCAATAAGTTTAGGGTTCACCTTATTGAACTTTTTTAGGTTAATATAACCACAAGACAAAACATAGTTTGATACATTATTTGGACCACCTTCCGATTGCGGTAAAATATGGTCAATGTGCATATCATCAAAACTAACATCTCTTCCAGTATAAAAACACTTACCATCAAAAGCATAGTATATAGC
>JAAZGG010000198.1 GCA_012511355.1 bacterium
GATCTGCACCTATCAATACCTTTTCTATATGATTGCTAACGATGAGCAAACCCTAGATGCCATTATCGATTCGGTCTTTGGCTTTGAGGAGCCTAAATATGTTGATCCTTTTATACGAGAGGGCTTTTTAGCGATTATCACCTACTATTTAGAGGCCATAGATAAACTAGAACCTCTACTGATAAATTGGCGTTTTGAGCGCTTAGATCTCATTGAACAGGCGATTTTAATCTTAGGTTATATTGAATACAAGTACTTAGAGATCCCCAAGCCAGTCATGATCAATATCTGTGTGAAATTGGCCCAAAAATATGCCAATGACGAGTCCTATAAATTTATCAACGCTATTTTGGAGAAGATTTAAATGGATTATTTTAGTGTTAGTGCCTTAAATAGCTACATCAAAAACCGCCTAGAAAGCGATGAAGAGCTAAAAAACATTCAAGTACTTGGAGAAATCTCTAATTTCAAAGCCCATTCCTCCGGTCATCTTTACTTTACCTTAAAAGACGAGCAGAGTCGGATCAGTGCGGTTATGTTTAGCAGCTATGTAAAAAGAGTCAGTATAAGAATTGAAAACGGCTTAAAAGTCGTTGTTTCCGGTAGTGTTTCGGTCTATAAGGCCGGTGGCAGTTACCAGATCTATGTCTATGCTTTAGAGCCAGTCGGTATCGGTAATCTCTATCTCCAATTTGAAGAACTTAAAAAGCGGCTAGCCGAAGAAGGACTCTTTGCCGCTGAACATAAAAAAGACTTGCCCCCTTTCCCTAAGTCTATCGGTGTCATCAGTGCGAAAGAAGGGGCGGCTATCCGTGATGTTATCACTACCATTAAAAGGCGTTGGCCCTTGACTAAAATCACCTTATTACCCTCACTTGTTCAGGGTAAAAGTGCCACTAGTTCTATTGTCAAAGCCTTAGAAAAAGCCGATTCCTTAAATTTTGATGTTTTGATCATCGCTCGTGGCGGTGGTTCACTTGAAGACCTGTGGTGTTTTAATGAAGAAGAGGTTGCTAGGACAGTCTACGCCTTAAAAACCCCCATCATTGCCGCCATTGGTCATGAGACCGATACCACCATCATCGATTTTGTAGCCGATAAGCGGGCAGCCACGCCAACCGCGGCGGCCGAACTTGCCACCCCCAATCTTGAAAATGTGTTAAGACTATTAGAACAACAAAATTTACGCCTCATAAAGGCTTTTACTAATCGTTTAGATAATCAAAAAAAGAACTTTAAGCGTTTGGCCTCCTGTGCCTGCTTTAATCAAAAAGAGTTGCTCTATGCCCATAAGGCTCTTACTTTACATCTACTAGAACAACAGCTCCTAAATGTTAAAGAACGGCTCTTTAATCAGGCCCAAAGTCTTCTAAATACCTGTCATCAGGAACTAAGACATTCCACTATGACCAAAGTAGAAAAAAGCAAACATAAATTAGGTCTTCTAATCTCAAAAATCAACTCCTTAAATCCCTTAGAAATCTTAAATAGAGGCTATGGGATGTTAGAAGTTGATAATGTAATTATCAAATCTGTTAAACAGGTCGAGATTGGTCAACAATTAGATATCAGTTTACACGATGGAAAAATCCAAGCAAACATCACCAATAAGGAGGAAATAAAACATGGCTAAAGAAACATTTAAATTTGAAGAGGCCATCAAAAGACTCGAACAAATCGTCAGTAGTTTAGAAAGTGGGGAAGTGGCCTTAGATGAGGCTCTCAAACTCTTTCAAGAGGGCGTTGGTCTAGTCAAAGCCTGCGATGAAAAATTAAAAAAGGTTGAGGAAAAAGCCACTAAAATTTTAGAAGGTGAAGTCGAAAAAGACTTTAAAGAACTCGACTGATGCGCTTAGATCTGTTTTTAGTTAAACAGGGCTTCTTTAAAAGCCGCCAAAAAGCTCAAGCTGCCATAAACGATGGCTATGTAAGGGTCAATAACAAACTTGTAATTAAGGTGAGTTTTAACTGTGAAGAAGGGGATATCATTGATATTAATCCCAACATTAACCCCTATGTCTCTAGAGGCGGGCTGAAACTTGAGAAAGCCTGGCAGTATTTCAAACTAAACTTTAAAGACAAGCTCGTACTTGATATTGGAGCTTCCACCGGCGGTTTTACTGATTGTGCCTTAAAAAAAGGGGCACGCCAAGTCTATGCCTTAGATGCTGGCACAGATCAACTTGATATAAATCTACTGAAAGATAAGCGGGTTAAAAGCCTAGAAAACCTTAATTTTCGTTACGCAACTAAAAAAGATTTAGATGAACTTAAATTTGATTTTGTTCTTATTGATGTTTCTTTTATTTCTTTAAAATACATCTTTGAGAATCTTCAAAATTTCGCTCATAAAGAGACTTTAATCATCGCTTTGGTTAAGCCGCAATTTGAACTTTACGATGAAGCCTACAGGCAGCGGGGTGTGATTAGAAAAAAGAGCGATCATTTAAATGCCCTGTCTAACGTAGTATTAGAAGCCAAGAACTTTTCTTTAAACCTACAAGGACTCACTTTTTCACCCATTCAAGGGGAGAAGAAGGGTAATATTGAATTTCTAGCTCTCTTTAGTTATAAGGAAGTTGAAAAATCTATTGACCTAAGAGCAATCATCGAGGAAGCTCACAAGCACTTTAACAACTAAAACATACCGCGCGTATGTTTTTATTTATTTTTAGTCTTTAAAAAACTATAATAGAAAGGGGTGAGATGATGGCAAGAGTAATTTTACATATCGATATGAATGCTTATTTTTCCTCTTGCGCAGAACTGGCGCAACCTGAATATAAGGGCAAGGTCATCGCTATTGCTCATGATGACAACCGCTCAGTGATTTCCACAGCCTCCTACGCCGCTAGAAAATATGGTATCCACAGTGCGATGCCAGTATATCAAGCTAAAAAACTCTGTCCCCATTTGATTCTAATCCCGCCAGATTTCGCCCTTTATGAATACTATACCAAGCGCTTTGTCGCTATCATTAAATCCTTTAGTCCTATAATTCAAATGGCGAGTATTGATGAGTGCTTTGTCGATATGAGTGAACGCTTAAAAAACGAGAAGAAACCCTTAGAGGTAATCGCTTCAGTTCAAAAGCGTATCTATCAAGAAACGGGACTTTCTTGTAGCATCGGTGTGGCCCCAAATAAATTCCTAGCCAAGATGGCTAGTGATATGAAAAAACCCATGGGCTTAACTGTCA
>JAAZGG010000199.1 GCA_012511355.1 bacterium
CGAAAATGGGATAACTGGTTTTCTTATAGAACCTGGTTCTGTTAGTCACCTTGTTGATAAGATATGTGTTCTACTTTCTAACTCTACTTTACGTGATGAGCTTGGGAAAAATGCTCGCAAACGGGTTTTAGAAGAGTTTGACTGGAACGTAAATACCAACAAGATAGTCGATGCTTATAAAACAATTTTAATCTAATGCCTTCAGATATTATATGCATATACATAAATAAGTCGGTTGCTTGTTGAGCCGTGCTATTATATATGGTATCGATAAAGCACCAGGAAAAGGGTAATAATGCTATCAGGAATAATGTTTCCTTGTTACGTTGTATTTTCCGTTGTAACATATCTTTTTTTCTGGATTGAGACGATGCTTGTTTGTTTTGAAGTCTGGTAGAGGTGATTAAAGTGTCTTGGGTTGATTCGCAAAAATGAGTATTTTAAGAACTAACAATCAAGTTAGAGACATTATAGTTGAAGTCGTCAGGATTAAAAAACCCGTGACGATACAACAATTAATTCAGCTGTTGCAGCCGACTGTTGGATTGTCTGAAGATGAATTAATTAAATTAATAATTGACCTTGAAAAACAAGGGTTTTTTAGTTTAACAAAAAAAGAGATAGCCCCTCCAATAGCTTTAAAAAATTTTTTGTTTTCATCAAATTCATTATGGTATTGGATAGTATTAGCGTTAGCGCTAGCAACAACCTTAGTTGTGTTTATTATCACGGATAGTTCTCATCCCTTTGTTTATCTTCGTTTGATTCTTGGCTTAATCTTCGTGCTTTTTCTGCCAGGTTTCGTATTTATGAAGTTATTGTGTCCCTGTCAAGTTCCAATAAAAACAAGTTCGATAAGCCTTGACCATGTAGAGCGTTTTGTGTTAAGTGTTGGAGTGAGTATAGCGCTTGTGCCCCTAGCAGGTTTAATTTTGCATTATACCCCTTGGGGATTGGAATTATCGCCGATAATGGCTAGTTTGATGCTGGTAACATGTTTCTTGGCAACAATTGCTCTAATGCAAGAGTATCGCAGAAATATGTGCTGATTTGATGCAAAAGTTTTCTTTGTCTTAACATTAGACAACTTGTTTAGGTGCCTTACGAATACGTGGGTATGAAGCAGTTCACATCTTTTGTGTAGACTGGCTCTAATACAATCATCACAATGTTGGTTGATGTATATTTTGAACAGACAAAACGTTGTGGGCACATTAGATAGCAAGTAAAGGGTAAGTTATTAAGAATTTTCTGCGAAAACATGTGGACACTTTATTAACCTATTTAAAGGCTAACTATTGTTGATGGTACTTACTGGTTATGTTGTCTGTAATGTTGATGGGTGAGTATTGCGTTCGATGATAACTGATTTAACTGATGTAATTACGCGATTTTATTGTAATGATGAGTATATTTTTAAAAATCCTTCATTGCATACAGAAGATACTGAATGGAAAGTGAATAAAATTATTCCATTCATTAACAAATGGGTTGCTTGTGTTGGAAAAAAAGAAATAAGTATACTAGACATAGGCGGAGGGAGTGGACAAATTTTAAGCGGTGTCTCTTCTTATATTACTACTGAATTAGGTCTTCAAGTCAATAAATTTGCGTTAGACCTAAGTCCTGGTATGATTCGTGTTCAAAAGGAAAATAACCCTGATTTAAAAAAGATTTTAAACGAAGATGTCCGTAGGACTTCATTGAAAAAGAAGGAAATAGATTTGTCTTTAATGATTGATGTATTAGAACATGTGCCGTTCCCAAATGCTGCTCTCAAAGAGGTTTCAAGGGTATCCCATTTTGCTTTGCTCAAAGTTCCCTTGGAAGATTGTATTCTTCACAAAAGCTTAAACTTGATAACTGGCGGAAAAAGAAAGCGAACGGCTATTAATCAAATAGGTCATATCAATTTTTATAATTTTAAAACCTTAAAGCACGATATAGAGGAAAATATGGGTCAAATTATGTACTATAATTTTACAAATGTTGCGCAATACTATGCTGAGTGCGCTAATTTGGATGCGCAAAGAAAAGCATTTTACAAAGTGGCTTTATGTGCATATGGCATTTCTCCAGTTTTATGTTCTCATTTGTTTCATGATTTCGCTATGTTCTTAGTAAAATGTGCATAATGGAAATATTTAGAAGGGTAGTGTGATTAAATGCGTATTCTTTGGATTTCCCGTTTAACAATGGGTAAAACTGTTGGGGGCGTAGCTGATCCCGTTCAAATTGAGGTTCCGCACCATTTATGTTTGCGTGGGCACGATGTTCATATTGTTGTTCCTACATTTTCAAAAGAAACTGATTTTTACGCACGAAGGTCATTTCCTATTCATTTTTTGCCAACGATTCCTGTTTTCACAACTTTCTCTTTTTGGCTAATACTGTGGTTCTACCTCCCCATAATGAGCAAAAAATTTGATGTTGTTGTAGTTGATTGGCTATCTTTTTTTGGCGCACTCACAATGAGAAGGTCTTCAAAAGCCAAAATTATTCTTGACATACGAAGTCCACCTGTTGAAACAACACATTTACGAGGGCTTATCTCAAAGATAATATTTAAGCCTGCATTGTTTTTAGCAAAATATTATTCTCATGGTTTTACCGTAATTACTCACATGTTAAAGGATGAAATTTGTCGCGATTTCAATGTAGATAAAAACCTTGTAGGCATTTGGGAAAGCGGCGTTGATTTATCCGCATTCAATCAACAATCTTTTAACGAAGAAAGGTTGACACTTCGTAAAAAACTCAATATATCTGAGCGCTTCGTGGTTATGTATCATGGTGTTTTTAGCCATACGAGAGGATTGCAAGAAACTATCAAAGCTTTCAATTTCTTAAAAACTTCTCATCCAAATATTGTTTTTATTTTGCTTGGACAGGGTGAAGC